>PLDP01000230.1:5765-11193 GCA_003136795.1 Actinomycetota bacterium | reverse complement strand
GCTGGACGCGCTGTTCGCGCAGGCGCTCGAGCAGACGATCGGCGAGCTCGAGGCGACCGGCTCGTCCGTGATCACGGACGGGGAACAGCTCAAGCCGAGTTTCGCCACCTACCCGATCCACGGGCTTGCGAGCCTGAGCCCGAACGGCGTCGTGATCCCATTCGCGGACGGGCACACGCGCCAGCTCCCCACGCTCACCGAGGGGCCGTTCCGCTACCAGACGCACGCCGGCTCCTACCTCGAGCAGGCGCAGCGCTACGCGACGCGGCCGGTCAAGCAGGCCGTGATCTCGGCCTCGGCCCTCAGCCTGCTCTACCCGGCCGACGGCATCGAGGGCTACTCGCAAGAAGAGTTCATCGCCGATCTGCTCGACGAGGCGGAGGCCGACATCAGAGGCTCGCTGGAGGGAGGCGCCGACAGCGTGCAGATCGACTTCACCGAGGCGCGGCTGTCGCTGAAGCTCGATCCCTCGGGCGGCCTCCTGCGCCAGTTCCTCGACCTGAACAACACGGTGATCGGCCGCTTCAGCGCCGACGAGCGGCAGCGGATCGGCGTGCACAGCTGCCCGGGAGGCGACCAGGACTCGACGCACAGCGCCGACGTCGACTACGCCGCGCTCCTGCCGGGCCTGCTCGGCCTTGACGCGGGCAGGTTCTACCTCGAGCTCGCGGGCGAGGCCGACCGGCCCGCGGTGCTCGAGACGATCCGCGCGAACCTGCGGCCGGGCCAGCGGATCTTCGTCGGCGTCACCGACCCGATCGACCCGTCGATCGAGACGCCCGAGGAGGTGCGCGACCGCGTGCTCGAAGCGGCCGAGTACATCCCGCTCGACCAGCTCGGCACAACCGACGACTGCGGGTTCGCGCCCTTCGCCGACGATACGTCGACCGCGCGCGCGACGGCCTTTGCGAAGATCAGGGCCCGCGTCGAGGGCACCGAGCTCGCGGCTGCGCAGCTCGGCTAGCGCTACCCGCTCGACGCGAGCTGACGCACCGTCCACTCGACGTCGGTCGCGAGGAACGGATAGACGTAGAGCGCCCGCTCGTAGCCCCGCCCGTCGACGACGTACGCCGCCTCCGTATGGATGATGTTGTGGATCGTGACGCCGTCGATCGTCTTCGGCGCGTCCGCGACGCCGATCTTGTACGCGGCCCAGATCTTCCGCAGCGTTGCCGCCGGCCCGACGCCCCAGTGCCAGTTCTCCGCGACGTGCCACTTCTGCATGTCCACGCGGAGAATCGACCGTGCGTCCCCCCACTGGTTGACGCTCACGGCCAGGATCACCGGCCGCTCTGCCGCGGGCAGGCTCGACTCGACCAGGCCGAGGATCTTCGCCTCGACCGGGCACAGGTTGCGGCAGAGCGGGTCGAGGAAGGTCACGATCACCGTCCGTCCGCGGAACCCCGCGATCGACACGGGCTTGCCCTGCTGGTCGATGAGGGAGAAGCCGGGAGCGGGGCGCGCGCCGGCCGCCCAGCTGACGACCGGCATCGCGGGCGGCTGCGCCTCGGACGCCTGCGCCGGCGTGCGCAGCTCGACGATCAGAACGCCCGCTGCCACCCCGACGACCGCGACGGCCAGGAAGAAGAGCCAGGCGAGATGCTTCTGGGAGCGCACGAGCACCGCAAGTATCGCTACGCGGCGAGGAACGCGTACTGCTCGGCGCGCGAGCGCCTGGCAATCTCGATCGGGAAGGCCGTAAAGGCGTGCACGCCCTCGGGCCAGAGGCTGAGCCGCGCCTCGTTTCCGGCCGCGCGCCAGCGCGACCCCATGAAGAGCGAGTCGTCGAGCAGCGGGTCCAGCGTCCCGCACGAGAAGAGCGCCGGCGGCAGGTCGCGCAGATCGGCGTAGAGCGGCGACACGTCCGGCGCGCGGCGCTCGCCGTCCGGCATCCCCGGCAGGAAGCAGTCCGCGAACCAGTCCATCACCGGGCTCGAGAGGACAAGCTCGCGCTCGCCCCACAGCCTGCGGCTCGGCGTGCCCGTCAGGTCGTAGGCCCCGAAGACGAGATTCGCAGCGGCGAACGCACGCGGCAAGATGCCGTGACGGTCGCGCAGCCGCAGCAGCGAGACGACGGCAAGGTGCGCGCCCGCGGAGTCGCCGCCGATCGTCAGCCGGGTGTCCGGGTGGTGCTCGAGCAGCCAGAGCGCAGCGGCCTCGCAGTCATCCGCGCCTGCCGGATAGGGGTGCTCGGGCGCGAGGCGGTAGTCGACGCTGATCGCGGTCAGCCCGGTCGCCTGCGCGAGCTCCCAGAGCGGCTCGTCCTGCATGTCGGCCCCGCCGATCGTCCAGCCGCCGCCGTGGATGTGCAGGTAGACGCCGCGAGGCTCCGGCGCCGCGATCACGCGCAAGGGAAGCTCGCCGCCAGGCCCCGGGATCGTGATCGTGCGCGCCTGCTCGAGGAAGACCGGGGCCGGCAGGGCGCCACGGCCCTCGCGCCGCGCCCGCCGCGTCACCTCGGGCGGCAGCTCCTGCACCTTCGGCATCGACGCGAGCAGCGCCTCGAGCTGCAGGTTGAACGCGCGTGTCTCGGCGAGGATCTCGTCGGCCGTCACGCCGAAGAGACTAAAGCTCCCCGCGCCGGCGGAGCGCGACGGCCCACCAGGCCCCGACCAGGATCACCAGGCCAACCGGGATCAGGAGGGTAAGGAGCGATCCGGTCAAGAACGATGCGACGGTCATCAGGTCTCCCTTGGTCGTAGGTCGCGGGCGGTCACGGCTCTCCGCCGGCCGCTCGACGGATCGAGCCAACGATAGGCGGCGACGAAGATGGCGATCAGAAACGGCATGGAGGCGGGCACCCACATGATCCCCGCGGCGAGCTGCTGATCGGCGAGCGCCGACAGCCCACCCGGGCGGCTCGCCAGCGATGCGTACGCGTCGTAGATGGGCGCGGGCGCGAAACCGAGCACGACCGCGAGCACCCAGCTGACGAGGAGGGCGGCGGTCCCGTAGGCCACGCGCTGCCCGTCGGAGAGCTGCGGACGCCCCGTCACGCCCGGCAGGAGATGCGCCCAGAGCAGGAGCGCCGTCGAGACGAAAAGCGCGTGCTCGAGATCGTGGACGAAGACGTTGCGCAGCGTCAGGTCGTAGAGCGCGGGGATGTGCCAGCCGAGCAGAACGACCGAGAACGCAACGAACGAGGGCAGCGGTGCGGCGAGCCAACGGCCGATGCGCCGCAGCGGCCCGAGCGTTGGGCCGACGAGCACCGCGCGCGCGACCGGACGGCGCACCGACGGCGCGAACGGCTTGAGCATGCGCGGCCACGGCCGGCCGAGCAGGACGAGCGGTGGCGCGACCATCGTCAGCAGCACGTGCTGCGTCATGTGCACCCAGAACAGGCGGTCGGAGTACGCGTCGATCGGCGAGGCGATGGCGAGCGCGAGCGTCGCGATCCCGCCGTAGAACGCGGCGCTGCGCCAGCGATTCGTCTTGACGCTGCGCCTGCCGCCGAGCTCGTAGAGGAGCGCACCCGCGACGAGTGCGTAGAGCAGCCAGCCGACCGGCCAGTTCTCGCTCCGCCAGAGGAAGCTCACAGCTAAACGAGGTAGAGGATGAACCAGGTCACGACGCCGATGCCGGCGACGATCGCCCAGTAGAACGCGAACGCCGATGCACCGGGCACGACCAGCGAGAGCGGACGCGCAATGTCATCCTCGGTTCGACCCGCGTCTCCCGACGCGTCGCCCGGCGTGTGCCCCGCCGCGCCTGCGCCGCGGTAGCGGAACGACGTCGCGACCAGCGTCTCGAGCCAGTACATCGAGCCGAGCACGAAGAGGCTGTACAGGCCCGTCCAGCCGAGGAAGACGCTCGCGAAGCCACCCTCCGTCGGCCCGAACCCGATCGTCGAGTACATGACGATCTGCAGGGCGACCGCGGCGAGGCCGAACAGGAGCGCGACGAGCCCGATCCGCTGCCAGGCGCTCGCGTCGCCGGCCTCGAGGCGGCGCGCGGCGTACCACGCCCCGAGCGCCGAGACCACGACACACGCGGTGATCACCGTGCCGAGCACGACGGGCGCCTTCACGTTGTGCGGATGCCACAGCCCGTGTGAGTTCAGCGAGCGGAGATAGAAGTACGCGAACAGGAACACGAAAAAGAAGAACACCGTCGAGCTCGCCCAGAGCTGTGAGGCGACGCGCAGGTTGCGCCCCATCACCTCCGGCGGCTCGCTCTCGACGATCGAGTAGTCGGTCGAGTGCTGTGCGAGCTCGCTCACGGAGTCGGCCTCGCAGGCGCGACGATCGGGCGCTGCGCCAGGTTGGAGCCGGCGTCGTCACCGTACGGATACGGATCGGAGCCGAAGGTCGGGATGCGGTCGAAGTTGTGCACCGGCACCGGCGAGGGCAGCTGCCACTCGATCGACTTCGAGCCCCACGGGTTCATGCCGGTCGGCACCCGGACGAACAGCTGCGACCAGATGATGTTCGCGAGAAAGATCAGCATCGATCCGCCGAGCACGAACGCCGACACCGACACCCAGTCGTTCGCGCCCTGCAGGTAGCCGGCGTAGGTGACGACGCGCCTCGGCATGCCGAGGAACCCGATCACGAGCAGCGGCCCGAAGGTCGAGTTGAACGCGAGGAACATGATCCAGAAGTGCACCTTGCCGAGGCGCTCGTTGAAGTTGTAGCCGGTCATCTTCGGCACCCAGTAGTAGATGCCCGCGAAGAACGCGAACAGCAGGCCGCCCATGATCGTGTAGTGGAAGTGGGCCATCGAGAAGAAGCTGCCGTGCGTCGTCACGTCGCTCGGCACGTCCGACAGGAAGACCCCGGTCAGTCCGCCGATCAAGAAGTTGAAGAGCCAGGCGAGCGAGAAGAGCATCGGCACCGTGGCACGGATGCGCCCCTTCCACAGGGTGCCCAGCGCGCAGATGAAGATGAAGCCGGTGGGAAGCGAGATGATCTCCGTCGAGAGCATGTAGAACGGCCGCAGGTCCGCGTTGATGCCGCTCATGAAGAGATGGTGCTGCCAGACGAGGAAGCTCAGGATCGCGATGCCGAGCATGCCGGTGACCGCGAGGCGATATCCCCAGAGCGGCTTGCGCGAGAACACCGGCAGGATCTCGAGCAGGATCCCCATGCCGGGAATCGCGAGGATGTAGACCTCGGGGTGGCCGAAGAACCAGAACAGGTTCTCGTAGAGGTACGAGCTACCGCCGGTCTGATCGTTGAAGAAGCCTGTCTGCGCAGTGCGGTCCAGCGCGAGCATGAGCAGTGTCGAGATCAGCACGGGTGCCGCCAGCAACATCAGCACCGAGGTGCTGACCGTCGCCCAGACGAAGATCGGCAGCCGCCCCCACGTCATGCCCGGCGCGCGCATCGTGATCACGGTCGCGATCATGTTCAGCCCGAGCAGCGCCATCGAGACGCCGACGAGCGCGAAGAACGCGATGTACGCGTCGATGCCCATGTTCGCCTGCTCG
>PLDP01000230.1:0-5742 GCA_003136795.1 Actinomycetota bacterium | reverse complement strand
AGAATCCCGCTCGTCATCATCCCCATCATCATCGTGCCGTGCACCCCGACCAGCGTGAGGTAGTTGTTGCCGTTCCACACGAGGTGCGCGGGCCGCATCAGCTCGAAGCGGATCAGCATTGCGTTCAGACCGCCGACGAAGATGAATGCCCCGATGCCCAGCAGGTACTGGATGCCGACGACCTTGTGATCGGTGCACAGGCCGAAATACCGCCGAACGCCGTGCTGCTCCTTCTCCCGCAGCGACGGCGGCTTGCCGAGCAGCCGCTGCACGGGGTAGTTCGCGAAGCCGAGCCCGACAAGGAACCCGATCACACCGACGAGATACGCGACGAAGAGCGCGATGTCGTTCTGGTTCGTGTCGCTGAAGTAGGCGATGCTCTTGCCGGTGATCTGGTGGCCGAGCCACCAGCCGACGTAGAAGCCGACGACGCCGAGCACGACCGCGGTCAGCAGGTTGAACCCGATCAGGCGGCGCACGTTCATCCGGCGCGGTAGGGCGGGTCGGGGGAATACGACGTGCTGTACTTCGGCAGGTACTTCATGATGCCGGCGAACGCGGTGCGTTCCCCGGCGATCCACGTCTTGAAGTCGGACGTGCTGACGATGCGGCCGGTGTCGAACATGTAGCCGTGCCAGAGCCCGCAGAGCTCGGCGCAGCGGATCTGGAACGTGCCGACCTTCGCCGGCTTCACGTAGGCGATGTTGTCGACGCCCGGGTTCGCATCGGCCTTGACGCCGAGCTCGTACGCCCAGAACGAATGGACCGCGTCGAGTGAGGTGACGTGGAACGCGACCTCCTGGCCCACGGGCAGCACGAGCTGCGCCGTCTCGACACCGCCGTAGGTCGGGTAGCGGTAGGTGAACTCCCATTGCTGGCCGATCACCTGCACCGGCAGAACCGGACCACTCGGCTTCGACACCGGGTTCGGGCCGGAGCCACTGCCGGCGCCGTTGTTGGCCAGGAGCTCCGTCGTCCCGAAGATCGCGAGAAAGAGCACTGCGGCGGTCGTCGTCGCGAGCCAAGCGATCTGTGAGGGCATGTGGCCGCGGATCGGCGCGCCGTCACGCAGCTCGGTCTCGCCCTTCGGCGCCCTGAACGCCCAGATCGCGTAGCCGAGGTAACCGAGGATGAAGACAGTGAACGGCGTCATCACGACGAGCAGCACCGTGTTGTCGGTCACCTGCCCCCTCGCGACCTGGGTCGCCTTGCCGGGCGGCATGTTCGGCCCGAGCACGAAGATGACGAGCGGGAGGACGATCGCCGTGCCGATCACGGTGATTGCGGCGATGCGCCGGCCGTGACTGTTGCTCTTAGACCACATCGACGTACCCGTCCATGTACCCGACGGTCTGCATCGGGCCGCCGAAGCCGTAGACGAACCCGGCTGCACACGGCACGAAGCACTGCCACCGGTAGTGGCCCTTCTTGCCGGTGCGGAACGTGAACGTGACCGTCTCGTGCGCGNNGGCCGCGCGCCTGAGCGAGGAACGGATTGCGCAAACCGCTCTGCCCGTCAAAGTTGTAGAGCGTCACGTGCACGAGCGTGTTCGCCGGCAGCGTCCACACGGTGCTGCGATGCCACACGCCGTTCTCGTTCACGAGATACGAGACCCAGACCTTGTTCGGCGAGAGCTTTGGCCCGACGGCCGCCACGGTCTCGAGCGTCAGGTCGACGCTCGCGCCGCTCGCGGCGGGGACGCGATACGGGGTCGGCCCGTTGGTCAGGAAGCCGACGTACAGGCCAACCAGGACACCGACGACGAGAACGCCGGCCGCTACGCCCAGGACTTTGGCCGTCGTTCCCACCGGTGCTTGTATATCGCGTTACGAAGTGGCGGGCAAGTGACAAGCGTTTCATCTTCGCCAGGCGATCCATACGAAGGCCTTAGGTTTGCTTAGCGTGGCTCATAGGTTCCCCGGGAAAACTGGGGCCATGACACTCACAACACTCATCACAGTGAATGCGGTGCTCGCCGCGCTCGTCTCGTTCACGATCGTCTGGCTGCACGCCCACGGCGTCCGCCACGACCGCGGCCACGCCCAGAGCCATCTCCGCTCGCTGCGGGCGGTCGAGCCGGTCCGCGAGCACGACCAGATCGCAGCCTGAGGGCCGGCATCCCTTTCCGGCCGGTCCCAAGGGGCCGGCCGGAAGCCCACCTCGAATCTGCTTGAATCGACAGGTGGCCGCGCTCTACCGCAAGTACCGCCCCCAGACCTTTCAGGAGGTCGTGGGACAGGAGGCGGTGGTGCGGACGCTCACGAACGCGATCGAGCAGGGCAAGATCCGCCAGGCGTACCTCTTCGCCGGGCCGCGCGGCACGGGCAAGACCTCGCTCGCGCGCATNNTGCCACGCGTGCGTCTCGATCACGAGCGGCACGTCGCTCGACGTGATCGAGATGGATGCCGCTTCACAGCGCGGCATCGACGACATTCGCGACATTCGCGACCGTGTCGTCCTGCAGCCCGTGGAGGGCACGTACAAGGTCTACATCCTCGACGAGGCGCACCAGCTCACCGAAGCCGCGTGGAACGCGCTGCTGAAGCTGATCGAAGAGCCTCCGCCCCACCTGCTGTTCGTGTTTTGCACGACGGAGCTGCAGAAGGTGCTGCCGACGGTGCGCTCGCGCTGCCAGACGTTCGTCTTCCAGCGCCCGCGGCTCGCCGAGCTCGTGAAGGTGCTGCGCTGGATCGCAGACGGTGAGGAGATCGACGTGCCGGACGCCGCGCTCGCGCTGATCGCGCGCTCGGCGCGCGGCGCCTACCGCGACGCGGTCTCGACGCTCGACCAGCTCACCTCCGCGACCGGCGGCGCGATCACGGTGCAGGACGTCTTGCAGTTGCTCGGCGCGGTCGAGGACGAGGTGCTCTTCCGTCTCTGCGACATGGTCGTCGGCAACGAGACCGCCGATGCGCTGCTCTTCCTCGAGGAGCTCTCCGAGCAGGGGCAGGATCTCGGCCGGCTCGTCACCGACCTGCTCGAGCACCTGCGGCACCTGCTGCTCGTCCAGCACATGAACGAGGTGCCCGACTCGCTGCCCGTGACCGACGAGGCGCGCGAGCGCTTGCGCGAGCAGGCAAACCAGCTGCCGGCCGCGACGGTGATCCGCCTGATCGACCTGCTGGCGGTCGCGGTCGACGACATGCGCCAGGGCGGCGACCCCCGGCTGCCGCTCGAGCTCGCGCTGGTCAAGGTCACCCGGCCCGCGTCCGACATGTCGCGTGAGGCGCTTGCATTTCGCCTCGAGAAGTTGGAGCAGGGCCACACCGCGCCTCGCGAAACGCTAGAGACGGCTCCAACTAGCGCAACGGACGCCGCGGCTCCGACCCACGAGCCGGTCGCGGAACCGTTGCGCGTGGAGCTGGAGCAGCTGCAGGAAGCCTGGCGGCGGACGATCCTGCCGGCCGTCGAGCAGCGCTCGATCCCGATCGGGCAGACGCTCGGCGAAGCCCATCCCGCCGCGCTCGCGGGCGACACGCTGACGCTCGAGTTCCCGCCGACTGCGGCCTTCCACCTGAGCATCGCCGAGGATCCGAAGAACCTCGCGATGTTGCGCGAAGCGCTCTACGAGGTGACCGGCCGCAAGCTGTCCGTCGAGTTTGAGCTCGGCGAGGCCGTGCACGCGAGCGAAGAGGACGAAGCGCCGACGAGCGAAGCGGACGTCCTCGAGTTGATGAAGAGCACCTTCGACGCGAGGGAGCTGGACGAATGAGCTTCGACTTGAACGCTTTGATGAAGCAGGCCCAGGAGATGCAGGCGCAGATGGCGCAGGTGCAGGAGGAGGCCTCGCGGGAGACAGCCGAAGCCTCGGCCGGCGGCGGCATGGTGACCGTCGTCGCGACGGCCACCGGTGAGATCAAGGAGCTGCGGATCGATCCGAAGGCGATCGACCCCGACGATCCGGAGATCCTCGCCGACCTCGTGATGGCCGCCGCGAACGAGGCGCTGCGCTCGGCGCAGGCCAAGGTCGAGGCGAAGATGAAGAGCATGCTGCCGCCAGATCTCGGCGGGTTGCTGCCCGGGCTTTAGCGATCGACGAGAACTTCGTCGCGAAGCTGCTCGACCTCGGCTCGGAGCTCTCCTTCCCGGCGGGACACGTCGTGGTCGATCCCGACGAGCCGATGGAGGGCCTGCTGCTCGTGCTCCAGGGCGTACTCACGGTCGAGTCGCCCAGCGGCGAGGACGAGCGCGGGCCGGGGAACGTGATCGGCCAGTGGGAGCGGCTGGACGGCAGCGACGGGGTGCGGGTGGTGGCGCAATCCGACGTGCGCCTCGTCGCGGTCGACCGAGCCGCCTGGGAGGCCGCGCAGACCGGCTGATCTTCCGGCGGTCTGCCCGTCCGGATTGGACGGGCACAATGGCGCTCGTGTTCAGCCCCTCCGTCGAGAACCTCGTCGCCCAGCTGACCCGCCTGCCGGGGATCGGCTCGCGCACCGCGCAGCGGCTCGCCTTCCACATCCTGCAGCGGCCGAAGGACGAGGCGCTCGCACTCGCCGCGGCGCTCACCGAGGTGAAGGAACGCGTCCGGTTCTGCCGCGAGTGCGGCAACCTCACCGAGGAGGAGCTCTGCGGCATCTGCACGGACGCGCGCCGCGACCGCGCGCTGATCTGCGTCGTCGAGCAGCCGGTCGACGTCGTCTCACTCGAGCGCACGCACGAGTTTCGCGGCCTCTACCACGTGCTCGGCGGGGCGCTTTCACCCTTGGACGGCGTCGAGCCGGGCGACCTGCGCATCGACGAGCTGCTGCGGCGCGTCGACGCGAACGGCGTGCAGGAAGTCGTCCTCGCGATGAACCCGAACATGACCGGCGAGGCGACAGCGGGATTCATCGCCGACCGCCTACGTGGACGCGTCCGCGTCACCCGGCTCGCGAGCGGCCTCCCTGTCGGCGGGGACCTCGAATACGCCGACGAAGTCACCCTCGGCCGCGCGCTCACGGGCCGGCGCGAGATGTAGCGCCCGCTCGAGCGCCTGCGCGAGGAAGCGCTCGGTGCGGTGGGCGATCCAGAAACAGAAGGCTGCGAGCGGCAACTCGGCGACGACCGCCAGAGTGATCGACTGCCGTAGTTCGTCGGCGTGGCTCTCGAGGATGACGTCGAACCACGCATCGGTGACGAGCAGCGTTCCGGTCACCCCGGCGAGAGTGCCCACCCACGGCGAACGCCGGTAGGCGGCGAGGGCAGTCGCGAGGAAGAGCACGGCGAGCCCCGTGTCGAAGCCGGACCAGGCGAGGTCCCAGCGATTCGTCACGTGGTGCGGCTTCAACGAGACCGAGAGCCAGATCGTCCACGGCAGCAGGCCGAGGCCAACCGCTGCGAAAGCGAGCACGACCCATTCACGGAGCGTCCAGGAGCGGAACCTCATGCCTGCCTACACTGTCGCAAATGACGACTATCCATTTCGAAGCGGTGCCGGCGGTCGAGGCTCGGCGGCGGACGCCGGGGCTCATCGTCATGAAGTTCGGCGGCACCTCGGTCGGCGACACCGACAAGCTGAAGCGTGTCGCCGAGCGGCTCGTGGCCGCCCAGGAGGCCGGCGCAAAGGTCGTCGCGGTGCTCTCCGCCATGGGCAAAACGACCGATGAGCTGATCCGGCTCGCACACGAGGTCTCGGCGCACCCCCATCCGCGCGAGTACGACATGCTCGTCTCGACCGGGGAGCGCATCTCGAACGCGCTGTGCGCCATGGCGATCCACGACCTCGGTCACGAAGCGGTTTCGTTCACCGGCTCGCAGGCCG
>PLDP01000084.1 GCA_003136795.1 Actinomycetota bacterium | reverse complement strand
CCATCGGCCTCGTGACGCAGCAAGATCTCATGGGTCTGTATTTGTTCGGCTCGTTAGCGAACGACGGCTTCGAACCGGAGAGAAGCGATCTGGACCTCTTGAAGTGGGGGGACCACATCCGAGCCAACAACTTCAAGGACTCGCTTAAGGCCCAGAGCAACGCGATCCTCGAGTTCGTCGAATGGGCGATCGACGAGTCTCGATCGTCGGTGGCTTAGTGCGCTGAAGCGCCACGTCCCCAGGGTAGTCCGCCTCGGGCGTCATCCCAGCATCACTGGCCCATCCCACTGAACCAGGTTCACGAGTTTCGAGCTGGCGTGGNNCGGATCACCTCGTCGGTGTACTCCGTCGTCGACGCGCCGCCGCCGAGGTCCGCGGTCTTCGTTCCGTGCGCGACCGTTTCGAGCGCCGCCTCGCGGATCGCCCGTCCGGCCGTCTGGCCCTGCTCCGTCTGCGAGAGCAGCGAGGCGACGGCGAGGATCATCGCCAGCGGGTTTGCCATGTTCTTGCCCTCGAGCGAGGGGGCGGTGCCGTGCGCGGCCTCGGCCATCAGAGCCGTCGGTTCGAGGTTGTCGCCCTCGAACGCCACCAGTAGCGACTCCGAGCCGGCGATCGATCCGAAGAGCGGCAGCACGAGGTCGGAGAGGATGTCGCCGTCGCGGTTCAGCGCCGGGATCACGAGCGGGTCGCCCGTCGAGGCGACCAGCAACGCGAACGTCGCGTCGATCAGCTGCGGCTCGTACGGCACGGCCGGATAGCGCGCCGCGGCCGCGTCCATCTCCTCCTTGAGCATCCCCTCGTACGTCGGCGACACCGTGAACTTCGGCCCGCCGAACACCTTCGCGCCGGTGCGCTCTGCCTCGCGGAACGCGAACTCGGCCACCGCGCGGCAGACGTGGCGCTCGATCCGTTCGGTGCGGAACGCAACCTCGCTGTCGCCCTCGCCTTCGCGCCACTCCTTCGCGCCGTAGGCGTCGCCCACGGCCATGCGCACCACCGAGATGGGCGCGTGCACGCCGCCGAACGGCACGACGCCGGGGATCCGGCGGCCCGTGCGCACGATCACCTTGCCGCCGATCTCCTCGCGCAGGATGCGGTTCGGCGATCCGACGTCGCCGCGCGTCTCCGGCGTGACCGTCGCGGCCTTCAGTCCCAGCCCGTGCTCGCGGATCGCGGCGGCCGCCTCGTGCACGACGCCGTTCGACGTCGCCCGCCGCCGTTCGAGCGAAAGGTCGAAGCGCGCCAGATCGACCTCGAGGCCGATCACCTCGGGGGAGAGGAGACGAAGCGACTCCTCCAGCAGTTCCTGTCCCGTCTGGTCGCCTGCGAGGACGACGATCGTCTTCAACTCCACGTTGGCCAGATTAGCGACCCGGATTGCTGCGTAAACTGCGCGTGAGATAACTCAGCTCGGGAGGCGAAATTGGCTCGGAAAACCATTCTGGTTTGCGACAGCTGCGGCAAGGAGGTCGACGAGGCACACGGGGCGACGCTCCGCGTGACCTACGGAGACGCCCGCCGCGGCTCGAAGGTGGCCGATCTCTGCGACGACTGCGCAGGGAAGATGCCGGGCCGCGCAGCCGCCCGCCGCGGTCGCCGGCCGAAGGCCGCGACACCCGCTTAGAGCGTCGTTTCCGTCGAGAGCGGCCCCGGGACACGTCCTGCGGCCGCTCTACGATGGGAAGGTGGGGCTGTCCCTCCTCGCGGGGCCTGCGCATGCGGGCAAAGTCGCGCTTCTCTTGGAGCGCTATCTGGCGCGCCTGGACGACGAGCCGACTTTGATCGTGCCGAACGCATCGGACGTCGACCGGGTCGAGCGCGACCTGCTGGCCCGGTGCGGCTGCCTCTTCAGCGGTGAGATCGGCACGTTCGACGACCTGTTCCGGCGCCTCATCCGGGCCGATCCCGAGCAGCGCCAGGTCGCGACCGACGCCCAGCGGGCGCTCGTCGTGCGCCGCGCGCTCGCCGCGGCCTCGCTGAACGGGCTCGCGCGCTCGTCGCGCACCGGCGGCTTCGCCGACACGCTCCTCCAGACGCTCGGCGAGCTCGAACAGGGAATGCTCGACCCGGCCGATCTCGGCGGCGATCTCGCGGGCCTCTATGCCGCCTACCGCGCAGAGCTCGACCGGCTCGGGCTCTGGGATCGCGACCTGCTGCGCCGCCGGGCGGCCGAGCGGCTGCAGTCGGATCTCGACGCGTGGCACGGCGAGCCGGTCTTCGCCTACGGCTTCGAGGACCTCACCGGCGCCGAGTGGTCGCTGCTCGAGGCGCTCGCCGGCCGCACCGACGTGCAGGTCTCGCTGCCCTACGAGCCGGGCCGCGTCGCGTTCGCCTCGCTCGCGCGCACGGCCGAGGATCTCTCGTCGCTTGCCGACGGGCGCATCGAGGAGCTCCCGCCGCGGTCGGCGGAGTACGCGCACCCGGCACTCGCCCACCTGGAGCGCGCGCTCTTCCAGGAATCGCCGCCACCCCCGCCCGAGCTCGACGGCGGCGTGCGCTTCTGCGAAGGCGCGGGCGCCCGGGGAACGCTCGAGCTCGTCGGCGAGGAGCTGATCGCACTGATCCGCGGCGGCACACCGCCCGAGCAGATCGCGCTCGTCGCGCCCTCGGTCGAGCAATGGCGGGCGCCGCTCGAGACGGTGCTCGGCGGCCTCGGCGTCCCGTACGCAATCGAATCGCGTGTGCGGCTCGGCGCAACGCCGCTCGGGCACGCGCTGCTGCAGCTGCTGCGCTACACGTGGCTCGACGCAGGCCGGCGCGAGCTGTTCGCGTTCCTGCGCTCGCCGTACTCGGGGCTCGCGCGCTCGTCGGTCGACTTCGTCGAAGGCCGTTTGCGCGGACGCGCGATCCACACGCCCGCGCGCGTCGAGGAGGAGGCCGAGAAGCTGCGCGAGGCGCCCGTGCCCGCGCTTACCGAGCTGCGCGGCGCCGAGACGCCCGTCGCCGGCGTTCGCGCGCTGATCCGGTCGATGCTGCGCTCGGCCTACGGCACCGACGCACCGCCCGCGGGCGAGACCTCGCGTCACGACCTGCGCGCCTACGACGCCGCCCTGCGCCTGCTCGACGAGCTCGACGCGTTCACGGCGCTCGGCGAGGAGGTGCACCCCGAGGACGTCGTCGCCGCGCTCGAGCGGGCCGAGGTGCGGCTCGCGTCCGCAAACGAAGCCGGGCGCGTCGCTGTGCTCGACCTGCTGCGCGCACGCACGCGGCGCTACGAGGCGGTGTTCCTGCTCGGCCTCGAAGAGGGCTCGCTGCCGCGGCGCTCGCGCACCTCACCGTTCCTCGACGACGATGCGCGCCGCGAGCTCGGCGGCCGCCTCGAGCGTCCCGACCAAGTGAGCCGCGACCGCTACCTCTTCTACACGGCCTGCACGCGCGCGACGCGGCGGCTCTACCTCGTGCGCGAGGCGGCGACCGACGAGGGCGGCCCGCGCGAGCCGAGCCCGTTCTGGGAAGAAGTCGCGGCCGTCTTCGACGAGGACGACGTTGCGCGCGCGACGGTTCGGCGTCCGCTCTCCGCGCTCACGTGGCAGCTCGAGGCGGCGCCCTCCGACCGCGAGCGGCTGCGGGCGCTCGCGCAGCTCTCGGTCGGCGACCCCGACGGCGCACGCGCAGTCGCCGAGGCGAACGACTGGGGACGCCGGCTGCTCCGCGCCCGCTCGGCGCTGCACCGCGACACCCGGTTGACGAGCGACGTGCTGCTCGAGGTCTACGGAGCGAAGACGACGTTCGGCGTCACCGAGCTCGAGCGGTTCGCAGACTGCTCCTCGGCATGGCTCTTCGAGCGGATCATCTCGCCGCGGACGATCGACGCCGAGGTCGACCCGATGCTGCGCGGCTCGGTCGCGCACAGCGCGCTGCACAAGTTCTACGCAGGCATCCCGAAAGAGCTCGGCCACGATCGCGTCACGCCCGAGAACGTCGAGCAGGCCGTCGGCTTCCTGCGGCGCTGCCTCGACGATGCAATGCGCGGCGGCGTTCGCCTCGAGCTCACCGACCTGCAAGAGGCCGAGCTCGACCAGAGCCTCTTCCGCGACCTCGAAGGCTTCGTTCGCGACGAGGCAGCGTCGCCCCTGCAGTTCGTGCCACGGCGCTTCGAGGTCTCGTTCGGCTCCGACCGTTCCGCCCCCGAGCTGCAGCGCGGCTTGCACCTCGGTGACGACCTGTACCTGAGCGGCAAGATCGACCGCATCGATGTCGACCCGTACAGCGCGCGCGGGATCGTGCAGGACTACAAGTCGGGCCGCAGCGCGCACTCGGCGAAGCAGATCGACGAGGAGCTGAAGCTCCAGATCCCGCTCTACATGCTCGTGCTGCGCGACCTCGTCGGCATCGAGCCGCTCGGCGGCGTCTACCGCGCGCTCGCAGGCGCGCGCGTCACGCGCGGCCTTTTGCACGCAGGCGCGGTCGATGACCTGCCCGGCTACCAGCGCAACGACTACCTCGAAGACGGCGAGTTCTGGTCGCTGGTCGAGACGGCCCGCGAGCGCGCGCGCGGCTACGCGCAGCGCATCCGCGCCGGTGACGTCCGCCACGACCCGAAGGGCGGTACCTGCCCCACCTGGTGCGACCTCTGGACAATGTGCAGGATCGAGCGACCGTGAACCCCGAACAACGCGCAGCCGTCGAAGCGACGGGCGAGGTCTTCGTCTCTGCTGGTGCGGGCACGGGCAAGACTTCGGTGCTCGTCGAGCGCTTCGTCGGCGCCGTCTGCGAGCAGGGACTCGACGTCGAGTCGGTGCTCGTGATCACCTACACGCGCAAGGCGGCCGGCGAGCTGCGCGCGCGCATCCGCGCAGCGCTGCACGCGCGCGGGCGCCACGACCTGGCGCGCAAGCTCGACGGCGCGTGGATCTCGACCATCCACGGCTTCTGCTCGCGCCTTTTGCGCGCGCACCCGTTCGCCGTGGGCATCGATCCGCGCTTCCGCGAGCTCGACGACGAGCACGGCGCGGTGATCCGCGGCGAGGCGTTCGAGCGCGCGCTGACCGGGTTCTGCTCGACGCGCGACTCCGAGCGGCTGCGCCTGCTCGCCACCTACGGCGCGCAGGGGCTGCGCCGGATGCTCACCGGCGTCTACGAGACGCTCCGCTCGGCGGGGCGCGACCTGAAGCTCGAGCTCGGCGAGCACGCCGGCATCCCCGAGCGGCTCGCCGACCTGCACGCCGCCGCGCAGGCGCTCGCCGCCGACCCCGACGTGACCGACAAGCAGCTCGCCGCGGCGAATGCCGCGCTGGCGCTCAGCTCGAACCCCGAGCAGCTGCTCGACCTCTCGCATCTCGTGGCGAGCGGCGATCGCACCGCCGAGTTCCGCGGCGCCCGCGACCGGCTCAACCAGGCGGCCTTCGACGAGCTGGCCGCGCGCGACAGCGAGCTCCTGCAGGAGCTGCTCGATCTCTTCGCGGCCGAGTACGCCGCGGCGAAGGCACGCGAGTCGTCGCTCGACTTCGAGGACCTGCAGCTCTACGCACGCGATCTGCTGCGCGACCACACCGAGATCCGCGAGGCCGAGCAGCTGCGCTTCCGCGCGATCATGGTCGACGAGTTCCAGGACACGAACCGTCTGCAATGCGACGTGGTCGATTTGCTGCGCGAAGGTGCGAGTGCGCCCGACGTGTTCTTCGTCGGCGACGAGTTCCAGTCGATCTACGGCTTCCGGCACGCCGACGTCGCCGTCTTCCGCGAGCGCCGCGAGCGTGCTGCGCTCCGGTTGCCGCTCGCGCGGAACTACCGCTCGCGGCCGGAGGTGCTGGCCGCGGTCAACCAGCTCTTCGGCGAGGAGTTCGGCGACGGCTACCAGCCGCTTGCCGCCTCGGGCGAGTTCTCCGATCCGGTCTTCGGCCATCCCGTCGAGCTGCTCGTCAGCGACAAGCGCAGCTACCGCGAGGCGGGGGAGAGCTGGCGCGACGGCGAGGCCGGGGCGATCGCACGCCGCGTGCGCGAGCTGGTCGACAACGGCATCGCGTCGCCGGGCGAGATCGTCCTGCTGTTTGCCGCCGGCACCGACGCCGAACGCTACGAGGCGGCGCTGCGCGCGCACGGCCTGCCCACCTACCGCGCCACCGGTCGCGGGTACTTCGGCCAGCAGCAGGTCGTCGACCTGCTCTCGTACCTGCGGCTATTGCACAACCGCTACGACGACGAGGCGCTCGTCACCGTGCTCGCATCGCCGTTCGTCGGCGTTTCGAACGACGGGCTCGTGCACATCCGCCGCCATGCGGGCAGGCGTCCGCTCTACACCGGGATCGAACGCTCGCTCCCGGAGCCGTTCTCGGAGAACGACGAGCGCCTCGTGCGCGCGTTCAAGCAGCGCTACGAGCGGCTCGCCGCAGCATCGGCGCGGCTGTCGCTCGAGCGCCTCTGCGAGGAGATCGTCTCCGCGCACGATTACGACCTCGCGGTGCTCGCTCAGTGGGACGGTCGCCGCCGCTACGCGAACCTGCGCAAGCTGATGCGGCTCGCGCGCTCCTACGAGGACCTGCGCGGCCCCGACATCCAAGGGTTCGTCGGCTTCATCCGCGACCAGCAGGCCGTCGGCGCCTCACAACTCGAGGCTGTCTCGGAAGAGGAAGGCGCCGACGCGGTGCGCCTCCTGACGATCCACGCTGCGAAGGGGCTCGAGTTCAAGGTCGTGATCGTCGCCGACGCCGGCCGCGACACCGGTGGCGTGCAGTCCTCCGACGAGATCCTCGTGCGCCCCGACGGCACGTTCGGCTTCCGCGTGATTGACCCGAAGTCGGGCAAGAAGCGCGGCGTCTTCAGCTACGAGGAGGTGCGCGAGGCCGAGAAGCAGGAGGACACCGCCGAGCGGTTGCGTCTCTACTACGTCGCCATGACGCGTGCGATCGACCGTCTGATCGTCTCCGGCGCGATCGATCCCGAGCGCCAGCAGGACCGCGAGACGCCGATCGGCTGGGTGCTCGCGCGGCTCGGGCTCGACGGCGAGCTCGAGAGCGGGGAGCTCGAGCGCGGCGACGCGCGCTTCGTGCTGAGCGTCGACCGGTGGCTGCAGCGGCCGGTGCTCGAGACCGCAGCGCCAGAGGTCGACGACGCGGGCCAGCTCGCGCTCTTCGCCGAGCTGCCGACGGCGCCCGTGCCGCGCGGCTACCGGCTGCCGGAACTGCCGCCGTTGCCGGCGCCGCCCTTGCACAAGGTGCGCCGGCTGTCCTACTCGGCGCTCGCGCTCTTCGAGCGGTGCTCGTACCGCTACTACGTCGAGCGGATCGCAGGCCTGCGCGAGGAGCGCGGCACCGTGCCGGGCTCGCACGGCCTGAAGGCGACGGAGGTCGGCGACGCCGTGCACCGCCTGCTCGAGCTGGTCGACCTGCGCGCGCCGGTCGCGCCCGACGTCGAGCTCGTCCGCACCTGGTACCCGGGTGTGACCGAGGAGGAGCTCGCGCGGATCGGCGGGTTCGTCGCGTCCTATTGCGAGTCGGACCTCGCCGCACGCATCGCGACGCTCGCCGGCGCCGAGCCCGAGCGGCCCTTCGCCTTCGAGCACGACGGAGTGCTGCTGCACGGACGGCTCGACGTGCTCTGGCGTGAAGGCACGCGAGCGCTCGTCCTCGACTACAAGACCAACACGTTGGCGGAAGGAACACCCGAGGAGATCGTTGAGGCCGACTACCGTCTGCAGAGGCTCGTCTATGCGCTCGCGTGCTTCCGTGCCGGGGCCGACGAGGTCGAGGTCGTCTACCACTTCCTCGAGCGTCCCGACGCGGTCGTCGCGACGACGTTCAACCGCATCGAGCTGCCCGTGCTCGAAGAGGAGCTCTCGGCTGCGATCCGCCGCATCGACGCCGGCGAGTTCGTGCCGACACCGAGCGAGTTCACCTGCTCCGGCTGCCCGGCCCTCGACCTGGTCTGCGCGGGCCCGAACCTGCGCCAGTCGCCCGGCCGGCTGGTCGCCGCCGCATGACAGGCACGCCGCACTTCGAGGCGCGCTGGCCCTCCGCCCTGGCCGTCGTCGGAGCGGCTGCGCTCTACCTGACGCTGCCGAACCAGCTCGTCCTCGGTCCGCCGATCGTGCGCTACATCGTTCCGGCGCTCGAGCTGGCCGTGCTCATCCCGCTCACGCTCACGACGCCGAACCGCCAGGCCAGCGAGACGGGCTTCCGCCGCAAGGTCGCGATGACGCTGACCGCGCTGATCAGCGTCGCGAACGCGCTTGCGCTCTTCTTCCTGATCCGCCAGCTGCTCTACGGCTCGGGCGTTCAGGGCCGGACGCTGCTCTACGCCGCCCTCGACATCTGGGTGACGAACGTGATCGTGTTCGCGCTGTGGTACTGGGAGCTCGACGGCGGCGGGCCGCCGAGGCGCCTGGCCAACCCGAATGCGCCGCGTGACTTCGCGTTCGTGCAGATGACCGATCCGGAGGTGGCCGCGCCTGGGTGGCATCCGCGGTTTGCCGACTACCTGTACACCTCGTTCACGAACGCAAGCGCCTTCAGCCCCACCGACACGATGCCGTTGACCCGCTGGGCGAAGCTCCTGATGTTGGTGCAGTCGGCCATCTCGATCATGACGCTGCTGCTCGTCGCCGCGCGCGCCGTCAACATCTTGCACGTGGTCACCTAGATGCCACGGAGCTACCTCCCTGAGGTCCGGCGCGGGAAGGTGGCGCCGAAGAAGGAACGGATTCGGCCGATCATCGAGCGGCTCGCGGTCGAGCACGCCGACGCCAAGATCGCATTGACGTTCTCGAGCCCGCTCGAGCTGCTTGTGTCCGTGATGCTGAGCGCGCAGACGACGGACGTGAACGTGAACCGCGTCACCGAGAAGCTCTTCCTGAAGTACAAGCGGCCCGCGGACTACCTCGCCGTGCCGGTTGCGGAGCTCGAGCGCGACATCTTCGCCACCGGCTTCTACCGGCAGAAGACGAAGTCGCTTCGCGGCACGATGCAACGGCTGCTTGCCGAGCACGACGGCGAGGTGCCCGAGGACTTCGACGCGCTGCTGAAGCTGCCGGGCGTCGCGCGCAAGACGGCGAACGTGGTCTCGGCGGAGCGGGGAGCCGCGCAGGGCATCGTCGTCGATACGCACGTGCGGCGGCTCTCCCAGCGCCTCGGCCTGACCAAGCAGGAAGACCCCGTGAAGATCGAGGGCGACCTCGTCAGGCTCGTGCGGCGGGAGGACTGGGCGCGCTTCCCGCACCTCCTGATCTGGCACGGGCGGCGCATCTGCGACGCGCGCAAGCCGCGTTGCGAGGAGTGCCCGCTTGCGCTCGACCTGTGCCCGTCGAGCCGTATTGGTGTCTGACACCTGCGGTGTCAGACACCTCTTCGATCTGTCAGCGCCCTGTCGTGGCGCCTGAGGTGATGATTCGCGAAGCGTTGCCCGGCGAGGTGGAAACGTTGCGCAGGATCGCGGCCGCCTCGAAGGGCTTCTGGGGTCATCAACCCGAACGAGTCCACGACTGGGCAGAGGCACTCGAGCCGTTCGCGGGCGGTGGGAGAGAGGTCTATGTCGCGACGGTGGACGACTCGGTTGTCGCCTGGGTGGCTGTAACTGCGCCGTCGGGTGGCGTCTGCGTTCTCGATGATCTCTGGGTTCATCCCTCTTGGATTCGCAAGCGGGGCATCGGCTCACTTCTCTTCGAGAAAGCGCAGGAGCGGGGTCGGATCCTCGGAGGGAGCGTGCTCGAACTCGAAGCAGAACCCAACTCGATCGGCTTCTACGAGAAGATGGGCGCGGTTCACGTTCGGGATCAGATCGGCGAGTGGGGGCGGACCCTCCCGGTGATGTCCCTGCGGCTTACCTGACCCGGTGGGCGCAGTGGTCGCTCAGCCGCGCTTCGGCGTCAGCGCGACGAGCAGCCCGCCGTCGTCGTCATACGCGGGAAAGACATCGGCGACGACCTGCTTCTCGCTGCCGCCGCGTGTGCGGATCGAGAGCTGTTCGCCGAGTCGGCGCACGCCCCATTCGCGCGCGAGCTCGACGGGCTTCGCGTCGGAGAAGTGCAGTGCGTCGACGACGTCGCGGCCCATCAGGTCGGCCTCGGGGAAGCCCGTCAGCTCGAAGATGCCCCGGCCGATCGCGAGCACGCGGCGCTCCTGGTCGGTGACGAGGAGCCCCGTGTCGGGCGCGGGGTAGTAGTCGTCGAGCAGCTCGAAGAGGAAGCCAAAGCCGCAGTGGTGGCACGCGGGCGCCTGCCCGGAGAAGCCTTCGTGGGCGTCGATGTCGAGCGAGCGCTCCTTGCACTGCGGGCAGATGTAGTACGGCACGGCGGCCAGGGTACCCGGACGAACCCCTCCCTAACGATCGCGCCGCTGCATCGCCGCGTCGAACGCAACGCCGGATGGGGCGAAGTCGGAGCTCCGAACGTAGCGGAGGGCTTCGGTCGCGCCCCACTCGCGGTCCATGCCGCTGTCCTCCCACTCGACCGAGAGCGGGCCCGCGTAGCCGATCTCGTTCAATGCGCGGAACAGCTCGTCGAAGTCGACGTCTCCGCGGCCCGGTGAGACGAAGTCCCAGCCACGGTCGCTGTCACCGAACCCGAGGTGCGAACCGAGGATCGAACGGCGCCCGTCGAGGCGGCGCTTCGCGTCCTTGACGTGCACGTGGTAGATGCGGTCGCCGAACTCGCGTGCGAACTCGGCCGGGTCGAGGAACTGGGGAATGAAGTGACTCGGGTCGAGGTTCAGCCCGAAGCTCGCGCGCCGGTCGAGCGCGGCGAGCATTCGCCGTGTCGTCACGAAGTCGTACGCGATCTCGGTCGG
>PLDP01000002.1 GCA_003136795.1 Actinomycetota bacterium | reverse complement strand
CTCGAAGAGGCGAATCGTCACCATGTCGCGATACATGGCGAGCGCCAGCTCGGCACCGAGCTGCGACTGAACGGCCGTCCGGCTCATACCTGCACGCTCGTCTGCACGCCCGACATCGCCGCGAGGACGTCGAAGAGCACCGCGAAGTCCAGCTCGCCGATGCCCATGCCGTTGGCAGCCGTGAGCAGCTCGTTCGTCACCGCCGTCGTCGGGAGCGGCACCTTCAACTCGCGTCCGAGCTCGAGTGCGAGGTTCAGGTCCTTCTGCATCATGTGGCAGTCGAACCAGACCTCCTCCGGATGGCCGAGAACGAGCGGGCCCCGGTATGCGACCATCGGCGAGGCGATCACGCTCGCGAGCATCACCTCGACGGCCCGCTCGCGCGGAATGCCGCTCTTCTCCGCGAGCAGGACACCCTCGCTGAATGCGGTCATCTGCACCGCGAGGGAGAGATTGATGGCGATCTTGATCGTCACCGCCGAGCCGCTCGGCCCGAGGTGGAAGACCTTCGGCCCGATCGCCTCGAGGATCGGCTTCACGCGCTCGAAGGCGTCCTCGTCGCCGCCGACCATGATCGAGGCCTTGCCCTGGTCGACGGTGATGGACGTGCCCGAAACGGGAGCGTCGAGCATCTGCGCGTCCGACTCCGCCACCAGTGCTGCAAGCTCGCGCGTGTTCGCCGGACTCGCCGTCGACATGTCGACGTAGACCTTGCCGTGGGAAAGGCCGGCGATGATCCCGTCCGGCCCCTCGGTCACCGCGCGCACTGCTGCCGTGTTCGTGACCATCGTGAAGACGACCTCGCTCTGCTCGGCGACCTCACGCGGGCTCGCCGCCCAGCGCGCCCCCGCCTCGAGCAGCGGCTCGGCCTTCTCGCGCGTCCGGTTCCAGACCGTCACGTCGTGCGGAGCGGCGAGGAGGCGGCGGACGATCGCGCTGCCCATCACACCCAGTCCGACGTACCCGACCTCAGCCATCCCTGCCTCCTCTCGCCGCAGGCGAGCCCACGGTGAGCGCGTTGTGGACATCGGACTCGACGCGCACGAGATGCGCGCGCATCGCTTCCCTCGCCTCGGTTGCGTCTCGCGCCGCGATCGCGGTGCGGATCGCGCGGTGCTGTTCGAACGAGCGCTCGGGGCTTTCGGGCACGAGGAAGATCGACATCAGCGCGCGCCGGATCACTCCGCGCAGCGCATCCATCGTGTGCAGCACGACGCCGTTCCGGGTGGCCTCCGCGATCGCGAGGTGGAAGCGAAGGTCGGCGTCGATGTAGCGCGCGCCGCGACTCGGGTCGTCGCTTGCGAGCGCCGCCGCCATCTCTTCGATCGCCGCATCCATCAGCGCCAGATGCGAATCGGTGTGCCGCTCTGCCGCGAGCCCCGCCGCCTCGCACTCGAGGATCCGGCGCAGCTCGTAGACGTCGAGCATCGTGGCCTGGTCGAGGCTCAGCAGGAGCTGGACGCTCGAGTTGAGTGGATTCGCGTAGCCGGAGACGACGAAGGTCCCGTTGCCGCGGTTCTCGATCACGCCCTTCGACTCGAGCATCCGCAGCGCCTCGCGCACCGACGAGCGCCCGGCCCGGAACGCATGCGTCAGCTCGCGCTCCGTCGGCAGCGAGTCGCCGGGGTGAAGCTGGCGCTCTCCGATCCGCCGCAGCAGCTGGTCGGCGATCAGCTCGTAGACCTTCTGGCGCTCGATCGGCTGGTAGCTCACCGCCGCCTTCTTGTCTGACAACAGGACAACGGTGACTGTACCGCGCTGCAAGCCCTCGGGCAAGCTCAAAATCGTTGACGAGAAATCGCTTCTCTATTGCATTGGACGCCGGGGTATGCGTAAATCCTCGGGTTCAATCTGCTTGTCCGACAAAGGAGGACTCAGATGGCGAAGCGGACGAAGAGACTGCTCGCAGCCACCCTGGCCGCAACAGTCGCCGCCGCCGTGGTGGTGACGGCCGCCAGCACCAGGCCGACGACCCAGGCAGCGCAGGGGCCGATCAAGATCGGCGTCTCGCTGTCGCTCAGCGGCGACTTCTCCGACCCGGGGAAGGCGGTGAAGCGTGGCTACGACCTCTGGGCCGCGTACGTCAACGCCCACGGCGGGATCCTCGGTCGCCAGGTGCAGCTGAAGATCGTCAACGACGCGTCAGATCCGAACCAGGCCGTCTCGAACTATCAGAAGCTGATCACCGGCGACCACGTCGACCTCGTGTTCGGGCCGTTCTCGTCACTGCTCACCGGTCCCGCGGCGACGGTGGCGAACCGGTATCACTACGCGTTCCTCGAACCGGCAGGCGGCGGGCCCAAGGTGTTCGCGCTCAAGCTGCACAACCTCTTCTTCGTGCAGCCGGCACCCGTCGTGAAGTGCGGCGACTCGTTCGTCAGGTACCTGAAGACGCTGCCCGCGGCCCAGCGGCCGAAGACGGCGTCGTACGCATCGCTGGACGACCCGTTCTCCTCACCGATCGCCGACGCAATGCAGAAGCAGCTGTCGTCGAGCCTGCACGTGAAGACCGTCTACAAGACGATCTATCCGGCCGAGACGACGGACCTGACGCCGATCGTCGCCAAGGAGATCGCGCCGAAGCCCGACATGATCATCGGCGGCACGCAGTCGGAAGACGCGTACTCACAGGTGAAGGGCCTCGTCCAGGCCGGCTACAACCCGAAGTTCCTGTTCTTCGCCAACGGCGCCAACTCGCCGACGGAGTTCCCGAGCAAGGTCGGGAAGAACAACGTGAACGGGATCTTCAGCTGTAGCGACTGGACGCCGGTCGCGAAGACGAACGGCAACAGCACGTTCGTCAAGCAGTACGTCAAGCGCTACGGCGGGACCGGGTACGACATCGACAACAACTCCTCCGAGGCGTGGGCCGTCGGTCAGCTGCTGCAGATCGTTGCGGCGAAGACCGGCTCGATCGACAACCAGACGATCATCACCGCGCTGCACAAGGGCGTGTGGAGGACGATCGAGGGCAACCTCTCGTGGGATGCCAACGGCTCGCCGAACGGCGACGACCTGCTCGTCGAGTGGATCCACGGCAAGCTGCTGCCGGTGTTCCCGCCGAACGTGGCAGTCGCCAAGCCGTTCTCCCCGAAGCCGGCCTGGGGCGGCTAGGAACGAAGGAGTAGAGCGATGCACCTCTTCATCCAAGCCTGCATCCTGGGCCTGCTCACCGGCGGGGTCTATGCCCTGATGGCGAGCGGCCTGGCGCTGGGGTTTGGCGTGATGCGTGTCATCAACGTGGCTCAGGGCGCGCTGATCATCCTCGGCGCGTACCTGAGCTACACGCTCTATGGCCACTTCGGCATCGATCCGTTTGTCGGACTGCTGATCCTGACCCCCGCCATGTTCGTGCTCGGGGTCGCGCTGCAGCTTGCGTTCCTGCGGCCACTGCGTGACGAGGAGCGAGAAGAGCTCTCGCTCCTCGTCACGTGGGCCATCGCCCTCGGCATCGAGGGGCTTCTGAGCGTCGCCTACCAGACCACCTACCGCTCGACGATCACGAGCTACGCCGATCAGTCGTGGCACGTGTCCGGCTACTACATCTCGGTCGCGCGCGGATACGCGTTCGTTGCCTCGTTCGTCGTGCTCGGGCTGCTCTTCGCGATCCTGCGCTTCACGAAGCTTGGACGGGCAATCCGTGCGACGGTGCAGAACCCAACCGCCGCGCGACTCCTCGGTATCGACACGCGAATGGTT
>PLDP01000113.1 GCA_003136795.1 Actinomycetota bacterium | reverse complement strand
GCGCTCCGCGCCCGGCGGGATCTGAAATTTATGACGCGCGGCACCTTTCCGCAAGGGGGCAGGCGGGGAAAAGCGCGCTCCTTGCGGACGTTTCTAGAGAACGAGGATTCCGTCCGCGTCGCTGTGCAGCGTCGCGCCCGGCGTGAAGGTGGCGCCACCGAAGCTGACGGGCACGTCGAGCTCGCCGGTGCCGACCTTGCCGCTCGGCCGTGGATTGGAGCCGAGCGCCTTGACGCCGATCGCGAGCCGGCCGAGCGCTTCGACGTCCCGGACGCAACCGTTGATCACGAGGCCTGCCCAGCCGTTCTCGAGCGCCAGCCCGGCGACGTTGTCGCCGACGAGCGCGCAGCGCAGCGAACCGCCGCCGTCGACGACGAGCACGCGCCCGTTTCCCGACTCGGCCACGCGCTGCTTCACGAGCACGTTGTCCTCGAGGCAGCGGACGGTCGCGATCTCGCCCGAGAAGGCCGTGACGCCGCCGAACTGGCGCAGCTGAAGCTCGCAGACGATCGCACGGTCGGCGTGCGCGTCCCAGAGATCCGACGTCGACGTCACGCGAGCTCGAAGAACCCTTGCTCGAAGAGCTCGCGCACGGCCTGCACCGTGTCGTGGCGCAACTCGGAGGCATCTCGCTTGCCGAGATCGAAGCGGCGGGCCGTGCGCTCGATCGCCTGGTCGAGCGTCCTGTCGCCGTCGAGTGTGGTGAGCACCTCGGCCGTCTCCAGCTCGAGCTCGAGGTCGGGGCACGTGCCCTCGTCGAGCACGATTCGGATCTCCTGCACGTCGCCGTGCCGGTCGAGCTCCTGGTCGAACCGCACCTCCTCCGCGAGCGTCAGGCGCGCCGCGAGGATTGCCGATGCGCCCTCTTCCGCAATCAAGGCGAGGGCGGCGAAGACGCGCTCGATCTGGTCCGACGCGAACTCGAGCTCTTCCTCGTCGACCGGATCGGCGCGCACGAGGTGGTGGTCGGCGTCGCGCTTGCGCATCAGGACCGCGCCCTCGGTGATCCAGCCCGCGTCGAGCGCGTCGAAATACGCGGTCCACTCGTCGAGCGCCTCTCCCATCGTGTCCGGATCGCCCGTGAAGTGGTCGTTCCAGCCGGCGGCATGGTCGAGCGGGTCCGCGCCGCTCAGGCCGAGCACCCACGCGTCGCAACCGTTCCCCTCGAGCCAGTCGTGGACGCGCTCATCCGGGTCGTCCTCCGATTCGGCGAGCCAGCTCACGAGCACGGAAGCGTGGCCGCCCTCGGCGAGATGCGGCGCGGCTTCGCGCACGACGCGCTCGGACAGCTGGTCGCCCGGAAGCCCTCCGTCGCGGTACTGCCAGCGCCGCTCGGGCGAGATGACGTAGGGCGCGTTGCAGGTGATCAGGTCGAAGGTCTCGCCGGCGACAGGCTCGAAGAGGCTGCCGAGGCGGGTCTCGACATTGTCGATCCCGTTCAAGGCGGCGCTGATTTGCGTGAACGCGAGCGCGCGCGCATTCACGTCGGTTGCGATCACGTGCTCCGCGTGCGCCGCGGCGAGCAGCGCGTGGGCGCCGTTGCCGGTGCCGATGTCGAGCGCGCGTTCGACGCGGCGGCGCGGCGTCAGCGACGCGAGCCAGTACGCCGTCGGCGTGAAACTGGACACCCAGCCGGGCGGATCGTCCTGGCCGCGCGAGAAGCCGTCGAACGCCAGGTAGACGCCCTCGGCCTGGACGAGCCGCGCGCGCGGCACGAGCTCGAGGCCGTCCGCCGTCACGAGCCCGATGCGGAGGAGCGCCTCGACGCCGTCGTGCCCGAGCGCCGCGGCAGCATCGCTCGCGGCAACCGGGCGCTGCAGCAGAAGGAGGCGGATCGTCGTCGCGAGCGCCGAGCGCGGCAGGCGCCGTTCGAGGACGACCGAGTCGGCGAGATCCGCGGACGGGCCGTCGTCGCCGAGCAGCTCTTCGATCGCCTCGGTCGTGTAGCCGACAGCGCGCAGTGCGTCGCCGAGCGTCGCCGCAGCGTCGAGGTCGGGATTCGGGTCCCACGCGTTCACGTGCGCCTAGCCCTCGATCGTCAGGCTGGCGAGGTCGCGCGGATAGTCGGTGAGGATCTCGATGCCGTCGGCGGTGACGACGACGGTGTCCGAGTGCCGGAACCCGCCGAGCTCGCTCGAGTAGACGCCCGGCTCGATCGTGAAGACCATCCCTTCCTCAACGCGCGTGTGGTCGCCGGTGTCGAGAAAGGGCGGCTCGTGGTTGCGCAGGCCGATCGCGTGCCCGACGTGCTGCCGCCAGTACGGCATCAGGTTGTTCGCGGCGAAGTAGTCGAGCACGGCGTCGTCGACGTCGGCGCACGTGACGCCGGGCCGCAGCGCCTCGAACGCGGTCTCCTGCGCTGCAACCATGTGCGCGAAGAGCCGTCGCATCTCGTCGGTGGGCGGGCCGATCACCATCGCCCGCTCGAGCTCGGCGTTGTAGCCCCAGATCGGTGCGCTCGTCTCGGTGACGAGGACGTCGCCGAGCTGGAACTCGATGTTGTGCGCGATCGCGTGCGCCCACGAGCTGCGCCGCCCGATCTGGCCGCGGTAGCCCGCCGACGCACCGTCCTGCGAGCCCTGCTGGCCGCCGAAGCGCGGCCCGAGCGCGGCGAGCATCGCGAGCGTCGCCTCGTGGCCGGCGCGCAGGCTCGCCTCCGCCTCGGTCGTCCCGGGGCGCGAGTACTCCTGCAGGAGGCGGTGTGCGTGCTCGCACCAGCGCGCGCTCTCGCGGATCAGCTCGACCTCGGCCGGGCTCTTGCGCACCATCAGCGACTCGATGAACGGCGCGAGCGGGGCGACCGGGTTGCCCGTCACCTCGCTCAGTGCCGGGCCGGCGTAGCCGAGGATGCCCGGGTAGCCGTCGCTCTCGGCGCCGACGCGCCGCAGGCCGAGGCCCTCGAGGACGCGCGCGAGGATGAGCATCGGATGCTCGCGGCCGGGGTATTCCGGGTACGACTCGACGTGCTCGAAGTCGGTCTCCTCGCGGACGCGCTCCACTTCGAACTCCGGCACGAAGACAACGAGCTCGCCCGAGGCGCTGCCGGCGAAGGCGACGGGGCGCTCGGTTGCCAGGAAGCCGAAGCTCGTGAAGTACTGGATGTATTTCTCGTCGAAGAGCACGTAGCCGTCGAGCTTCTGCTCGGCGATGTGCTCGAGGAGGCGCGTGCGACGCGCCGACAGCTCGTCTGGGTGGATGCCGCTCTTCATGCCTGCGACGATACTGCGCGAGGATGTTCCGGCGTGTTGCCATCGTGCTTGCTGCGCTCGCCGCCTGCGCGTCGGCGTCGGCTGCACGCGCGCCGATCGTCTACGGCTACACCTACGCCGCGCGTTGTCCGGGCGCCGGTATCGCTGACGTGGTCGACCGGTGGGGGATGTACGCCTGCAACTGCACGTCGTATGTCGCCTGGGCGCTGTCGGCGAATCACCAGCGCACCGACTGGTTCATCCGCGGGTCGATGGACGCTTGGAACTGGCCGCACGTGGCGCTCCTTGCGGGGCTCGTTGTCGACCGCAATCCGACGGTCGGGTCTGTGGCCGTCTGGCCGGAGATCGCACGTCCGTTCGGGCACGTTGCATATGTCACGGGCCTCGACGCCGGTCGGACGATCGACGTCGCCGAATACAACTTCCCCGGCCCGCACGGCGCCGACACGTTCGATTTCGAGACTCGGTCGTTCGTTCGGCGCGGAGACGCGGTCTTCATCCACGTGCCGCGGCGCTGACGCGCCGAACGACACCGGTCGTTCCCGCGGCGCTCGCCCCGCCGATGACGAGGACCGACGCGGGCAGCTCGACGCTCGCTCCGTCGCTGACCGGCACGGAGCCGCTGACGCGCGTGATCTGACCCGAGCGCGGGTCGATCCGGCTCACGGCGCTCGTGATGTTCCCGTTCGCATCGACGCCGCCGGCGACGTACATCACTCGGCCGAGGGCAAACCCCTGGGCGTGGGCGACCGCCGCGGGCAGCCGGCCCAATTGGCGCACGCGACCCGTCAGCGTGTCGAGGACGAAGACCCGATTGCTCGCGCCACCCGGTGAGGTACCGCCGGCGATCACGACCTGTGTGCCGAGCGCCGCGACGGCCGGGTAGCGAAGGCCGACCGGCAGCCGTGCGACGAGCGTGAAGTGCGTCCCGTCGCGCGTCCGGTAGATCTCGGGCCGCGGCACGCGCCCGTCGTACCCGCCGACCAGGAAGACGCCGTCTGCGGTCTGTGCGGCGGCGATGTCCGACAAGGCCCGCGGAAGGCTCCCGACGATCCGGCCCGTGTCGGCGGCGAGGTCGAACCGCTGGACGCTCGCGCTGCTCTGCGCCGCGCCGCCGCCGAAGACGTACACGGCGTTGCCGAGGATTGCGCCGGCGGCGTCGTGGAAGGCCTGGGGGACGGTGCCCAGCGGATGCAACGCGCCCGTCGTGGGGCTCATCCGGAAGACGCCGTCCGTCGACGCGCCGGCCGAATCGAGACCGCCGGCGAGGATCACCGCGCCGTCGTGCGCGACTGCGACCTCTCGTTCGACCGGCGCGGGCAGCCGATACGGGGCGTTGACGGTCAGACCCGTTCCGGCGGCGAGGTGCACCGTGTGGGGCGCGGTGGGCGCGAGGAGGGCTCTGAGAACGCGCGAGGCTTGCGCGTTCTTCGTCGAAAGGAGGTCGAGGCCGTCGGGGGTGTTGAGGAAGCCGGGAGCTGTTCCGGGCTGGTCGGTGTGCCCGTACTGCCACACGATCCGGTGCCCCGGGATGCTGACGATGACGACACGGTGGCGGTAGTCGTCGTTGATCGCGATCAGCCCCGGCGCGATCAACGTCGCAAGCGACGGATGGTTGAGCGCGCCAGGGCCGCTCGCAGGCCCATAGCGCCAGAGCACGTGACCGGTGCGGGTCATGATGATCGCGTGACCCGGATTCGCGTAGTCGGCGAGGAGGATGCGGTTCGGTCCCAAGAGCTGCGGATCCGATGGGTACGAGACGGGCGCCTGGACCGCCCAGCGAAGCTTCCCGTTCGGCCCGATGTCGTCAATCCACGAGCCGGCGATCTCGCTGACGAGAGTCCCGCCGTCCGCGAGCGGTGTCGCGCCGTTCACCGCGCCGAGATACCGCGGCGGATCGTGGCGGCACACGCCCGTCGTCCCGTACTGGCGGACGATCCGGTGGGCGAGGGTCATGAAGAGGACGCGGCAGTTGTAGGCGTCGGCGACCGTGATCAGGTTCGACGGCAGCAAATACGCGTCGTCGGGCGTGTTCAGGTACCCGGGCTTGCCGCTCTTCACGTCCACGTGGCCGTAGCGCCAGAGGATGCGCTTGCCCGGGAACGAGATGATCTGGATTGTGTCCTGGTCCTCCTGGTTGGAGACGATCCGGTCGAAGCGGGGACCGAAGAACGTGTCGTCGCCGAACCTGAACGGCATTGCGAGCCTCGCACCACCCGGATAGCGCCAGAAGATGCGGTGGGCGCTGTCGACGAGCAGCATGCGGTCGTTGCCGCGGTCGGCGATCAAGAGGTAGCCGGGGATTGGCCCCGGCGGACGTAGGACGACCCGCGCGACACGCGGTGGCCGTGCCGATCGACCAGCCTGGTGCCCGGTCCCGTTCGTCGCCGCAACAACGGCGAGCGCGGCTGCGGCCAGTCCGACGGCTCCGACGGCCCAACGGACGAGCGCGCGTCTGCGATGGCGCCGGGAGGAGTCGAGCCGGCGCCGTTCGCTGCGGTCGAGGGGCACTGGTGCCATCATCATGGTCCGAATCTGAAGAGTCCGTGAACCGGGCCCACGGATTCGGCAAAGACGGACAGCCCTGAGCGGCGCCGGACCTACGCGTTCTCTGTTGCGACCTCGGCGGGCGCGCGCTCACGCTCCTCCTCCTGCGACGGCAGGAAGAGCGCGGAGCGGGTCCAGCTCGGCATCCACCAGTTGGCCCGCCCGAGCAGGCGCATCAGTGACGGGACGAGCAGCGCGCGAATCACGGTCGCGTCGAAGATGATTCCCGCGGCGAGCCCGATCGCGAACTCCTTGATCTCGAACCCGGGGCTCGAGGACAAGACGAGGAACGCGAACATCAGGATCAGCGCGGCGCTCGTCACGAGCTTGCCGGTGCGTGCGAGGCCGAGCTCGATCGCCTGGTTGGTCGACCCTGTCTCATCGTAGGCCTCACGCATGCGCGTGAGCATGAACACCTCGTAGTCCATCGACAGGCCGAACAGGAACGCGAAGATCATCAGTGGGATCCACGCGGTGATCGACTGCGTCGCCGTGATGTTCCAGAGCGACGACCCGTGGCCCTCCTGGAAGATGAAGACGACGATCCCGAACGCGGCTCCCAGCGAGACGAGGTTCAGGATCGCCGCTTTGATCGGCAGGACGATCGAGCGGAAGGCGCGTGCGAGCAGGATCAGCGTCAGGAGCAGGACGAACGCGAGCACGTAGGGGAAGTTGCCGTAGATGGCGTGCACGAAGTCGCGGTCGGTCGCCGCCACGCCGCCGAGCGTGCCGCTGGTCCCCTGCAGCGACTGGTTGACGCGGTCGACGATGCTCTGGATCCCCGGGGCCGCGCCGTCGGTGTCGGGGAACGCCTCGACGATCGAGTCCGATCCACTGTGCCAACCGGCGGGGACCGCGGCGCCCGTGACGCCGTCGACCTTGCTCACCTTGGCCGCGATCGGGTTCGGGTTGGCGCCGTGCTCGACGAGCACGTCGAACGGCTTCATCACGCCCGCNNTTCAGCTGCGTGCCGATGCCCGCGAGCACGGCCACGATCACGATCCCGACGCTTGCGATGAGCACGGGGCGCCGCAGCACGAGTCTCGCCCAGCGGCCCCACAGGCCGTCTTCGGGGTGGCCGCTGTCGACGAAGCGCTTTGGCATCACGCGCACGCTGTTGATGCGGGTGCCGAGCACCGCGAGAAGTGCCGGCAGCAGCGTGATCGCCGCGATCACCGACACGGCGGGAATCAGCATGCCGCCGATGCCCATCGAGCGGATGAACGGCAGCGGCAGGATGACCAGCGACAACAGGCCGACCGCCACGGTCGAGCCGGAGACGATCACGGAGCGGCGGCGTGTGTCATCGTCTCGACGAGGGCCGTCTCGACGTCTTCGCCTTCGCGCAACTCGTCGCGGAAGCGGAAGATCATCAAGAGCGCGTAGTCGATCGCAACGCCGAGCCCGACGAGCGCGATCAGGAACTGCACGATGATCGAGACGTTGGTGATGTAGGTCAGCCCCCAGATGAGCGTGAACGTGTTGAGGATCGAGGCGATCGCGACGACGATCGGCATCAGCACCGCAGGGAGCGTGCCGAAGACGAACAGCAGGATCACGAGCGCGCCCAGACCGCCGACCATGCCTTCCAGCAGAACGCTCGGGCCACCGCTCGAGCCGTGTGTCGACGCCTCTTCGAGCGGATCGTGGCCGGTCACCTGCACCGTTGTCCCCGCAGGCAGGCCGACGGCCGCGACGGCACGGATCTGGTCGGCACCGCTCTTGGTGTCGAACTTCGGGACCCCGGCCGGATAGATCTCCTCGAAGATCGTGTGCCGGTCCTTCGAGACATACGCCGGGTTGTTCTGCGTCGAGAAGTACGAGCTCGTCAGCGCACCTGGGCTCGCGAGTGCCGCGCGCGCCATCGACGCTTTGATCGCTGCGCTCTTCGTCGCATCGCCCTGGGTGTGGTAGACGACCACCGTCGGCGGCCGGACGCCGACGCCGAACGCCTTGAGCGTCCGCTGGCTTGCCTCATACGCGGACTTGCCGGGGATCGAGAAGCTCTGGTACCAGCGCTTCGAGACGCGCCCCGCGGCGAAGCCGCCGAAGAGCGTGAGGACGATCCAGACCGCAATGACGGGCCAGCGGTGACGAGCGACGAAATGGGCGAGGCGGGCGAGCACGAAATCTCCTTCCGGGAAACGCCGATCGCCGAAACGTACAGACGCAGCATCATTTGCTCGAGCCGCAGCGGATCTCGATTGGCGCTCGCGCCCAACTCTATGATCGCGAGCATGCGCGTCCTCTTCATCGGCGGCACCGGCAACATTTCGACGGCGGCGACGTGCCTACTCGCTGAGCGGGGAGTCGACGTCGCCGTGCTCAATCGCGGGCAGAGCGACGTCCCGCTCCCGGACGGTGTGCGGCGTATCCGCGCTGACATCCGCGACAGCTCGGCCGTCTCCGACGCTTTGCGAGGCGAGGAGTTCGACGTCGTCGTCGACTGGCTCGCGTACGTGCCGGAGCACGTCGAGGCCGACATCGAGCTCTTCGGCGGCAGGATCTCCCACTACGTCTTCATCAGCACGGCGATGGTGTACCGGAAGCCGTCGCCGTTCTTCCCGCTTGTCGAGGAAGCCCCACTCGGGAACACCCACTCGCAGTATGCGCGCGACAAGATCGCCTGTGAGGAGCGGTTGGGTCGCGAGTACGAGCAGAAGGGCTTTCCGGCCACGATCGTGCGGCCGTCCTACACCTACGGCGAGCGCTGGATTCCGACCGCCCTCGACGGCACGGATTACACGATCGTCGACCGGATGCTTCGCGGCAAGCAGGTGATCGTTCCCGGCGACGGAGAGTCGCTCTGGACGATGACGCACAACACCGACTTCGCGCGGGCGCTCGTCGGGATCCTCGGCAACGCGGCCGCCGTCGGTGAGGCCTTCCACATCACATCCGACGAGGTC
>PLDP01000190.1 GCA_003136795.1 Actinomycetota bacterium | reverse complement strand
CACGTTCGTGGCCGTGACCGGACCGGTCATTGGCGTGCTCGATGACAACCCGCTCGGCGAACCAACCACGGATATCAACGCGAACAACACGACCGCCTCGTTCTCGACCTCAAGCCTTGCCGCGGGCACGTACACGATTCACGCGGTGTACTCCCCGACGGGCTTCCCGCAGTTGGTCACCATCGGAAACCTGACGTCGGCGACCGAAACGCTCGTCGTCGACACCGGGACGCCGCCGCCGGCGAAGGCGACCACGCAGGTGCTGCTGAACGCGCCGTCGTCCGTGATCTCGACGTCGGCGGTGACGCTGACGGCGACGGTCTCCCGCACGAGCGCACCGGCCGGAACGCCGACCGGGACGGTCGACTTCCTCGACATCACCGGCTCGTCGGCGCCACTCGGCTCCGCTACGCTCGTCGGCGGCGTCGCGACGCTCAACCTCGCGAACCTCGCCGCCGGCCCGCACCTGATCATCGCGTTGTACGAGGGGGACGGTTCCGACAGCTCGTCGAGCTCGGCGGTGAGCTCGGTCCAGTCGACCGCCCCGGTCCAAATCGTCTACCAGACGACCGCGACCGTGACGACGACGCCGTCCACGAGCGCCCAGGGCGACCTGGTGACGATCACGGCGACGATCGTGCAGACGGCGTCCGGTGGGCAGGTACCGCCGCCGCCCGGAGGGGTCGTGACGTTCACCTCCGACAGCGCCTGCGGGCAAGGCGCCTTGCTCGGCAGCGCGGCGCTCGGCACGGGGCCGGCAGGGGTGACGGTCGCCGCGAACCAGGCCGCGATCCAGACGAGCACGCTCCAGCCGTGCTCCTACACGATCACGGCGTCCTATACCGGCAACAGCTCCGAAGCCAGCGGCACGGCCTCGCTCTCGGTGGCGCCGCGGTCCGGGACGAACATCTCCTACACCGGCGCCACCTCCGTCGAGTACGGCCACCCGGCGACGCTCTCGGCGAACGTGACCGACCGGAGCGGCATCTCGCTCACGGGCCGTACCGTCACCTTCGCGCTCGGCACCCAGCAGTGCTCGGCGACGGTCAGCCCGGGCGGCGCCGCGTCCTGCCCGCTCACCGTCACGGACGACGTGCCCGGCGGGACGCTCACCGTCTCGGTGCCCCAGGACGTCCAGACCTCCGGCGGAAGCATCAACCTCACCTTCACCGTTACCCCTGAGGCGACCGCGCTGACGACCGGCGTGCAGCTCGGCCCGACGTCGACGACGCTGACCGGGACGCTCCTCACGGACACCGGCGCCGCGCTGGGCGGCCAGACGGTCACGCTCTCACTCGGGAGCGAGAACTGCGCTCCGACGACGACGACAAGCGCCGGCGTCGCCACCTGCACCGTGTCGTCGATCGCAGGGCAGCAGACGGCGACCTCGAGCGGCTCATTCGCTGGCACGACCGACTACCAGCCGGCCACGGCCCCGAGCACGACTGTGCAGCTCGTGTACCCGACCTCACTCGTCTACACGGGCGCTCCGAGCGCCGCTTACAACGCGCAGGCCGTGCTCTCGGCGACGCTCTCCGACGGCGCCGGCGGCCCTTCCATCGCCGGCCGCAGGCTCAACTTCACGCTCGGCACGCAGAGCTGCACCGGCACGACCGACGCGAACGGCAACGCCTTCTGCACGCTCATTCACGTCACGCAGGACAGCGGGCCGTACACGGTCGCGGTCTCGTACGCCGGCGACGCGGTTACGCTGCTCGCCAGCGACACGAGCGCGGCCTTCAACGTCACGCTCGCGCCCACCGCCACGACCCTCTCGACACCGACCGTCACGTCGAGCACGACGACGCTCAGCGCCACGCTGACGAGCTCGGGCACTGGGGTCGCGAAGAAGCCGATGGCGCTGTCGCTCGGATCGAGCGCGTGCACCGCCAGGACGGGCACGAACGGTGTCGCGACCTGCTCCGTGACGACGCCGTCCGGCTCGAGCGCGACGTTCACCGCAACCTTCGCGGGCGACCTCGACTACGCGACGTCGACCAACTCGATAACGGTCGCGCTGCTCACCCCGACGACCCTCGCCTACAACGGCGCGACCGGCGCCGAGTACGACGACCCTGCGCTGCTCTCGGCGACGCTGCTCGGGCCGGGCAACAAGCCGCTCGTGCTGCGGAAGGTGACGTTCACGATGGGCACGCAGAGCTGCGTCGGGATCACCGACCTACGCGGCGTCGCGTTCTGTCTCGTCCTCGTCTCGCAGCCCGCCGGCACCTACACGGTGAGCGCGTCGTTCGCGGGCAACTCGACCTACGCGGCCAGCGCGGCGACCGGCACGTTCACCGTGCAGCACGAAGACTCGACGGTCGTCGTCAACACCGCGTCGACGGCGCTCGTCGGAAGCGCCACCACCCTCAGCGGCGTGCTGCTCGAGGACGGCATCAAGCCGATCGCCGGCCGCACGCTCACGCTGACGCTCGGCGCACAGACGTGCACCGGCGTGACGAACGCCTACGGTGTTGCGACGTGCACCGTCGTCGCGAGCGGAACCCTCGGACCGATCTCCGCGAAGGCGTCCTTCGCGGGCGACGGGTACTACACCCCGTCGACGTCGTCAACATCGGCGCTCCTGTACGCGCACGCCCCGGGCGGCGGCACGTTCGTTGTCGGCGATCATGACGACAGCGGGTCCATCATGTTCTGGGGCGCGCAGTGGTCGAACCGCAACTCGATGAGCGGCGGCGGATCGTCGTCGTTCAAGGGCTATGCGAACCACGGCGTCGCGTCCTGCGGAAGAAGCTGGTCGGCCGACCCGGGCTCGAGCTCGACTCCCCCGGCCGGCGCGCTGCCCACCTACATGGACGTGATCGTCGCGAGCTCCACCTCGAAGTCCGGGTCGTCGATCTCCGGCAACTCGGTGCACATCGTCATTGTGAAGACCGATGCCGGCTACGCCGGCAACCCGGGCCATGACGGCACGGGCACGGTCGTCGCGACCATCTCCTAGCCACTTCCGGAACGGGGCCTGGAGCCGCCGCAAGGCGGCTTTCACGGTTGTAAACGGCCGAGATCATCCCTCGAACGAGTGGCCTTAGGTGTGAGACCGGTAGGAGGCCTTCATTCAGGGCTGTTCCACCGCCGGATTCGTGCCGATACGCAGCCTCGAGGAGGCGTGCACACACGCACGCGCGAGTCGACAACAGATGACGGACCTTGGCTTCCTGCGGCAATCCAAGACCGGCCACGCCGGTTCGTCGACGCACGTCCGGCTCGCACTCCTCTCATTCGTCGGCGCCACCTCCTCACTCCTCCTCGGTGCTGTGCTGACAACCACGTCACGAGGCCTCTTCGGCCACGGACACCTCACCACCTACAGCGCGGTGCCGAGATGAGCATCCTGCAGCGTCGCGTTGTTGTTGCTCTCGTCCTCGCCGTCACTGCGATCGGAGTCGCCGGGTTCATCCTCTCGAGCACGCTCGATCGGAGCCACACGACGAAGCCGACAGCAGTACCGCAATTCGTGAAGACGGAGCTGGGCGCTCGCGTGCCCTCCGCCCACCTCACGCGCACCACGGCTCCCGGTACGACGACGAAGGTCGTCTCCTCGGGCTACCAGGTCACGAACTCGACCGGCACTGTGCGCGTGACGCAGGCCGGCGATGCCTCGACGAAGTGGGTGCGGTATGCGAATGGCACGACACGCTCCACGTCGTACGGCAACGAGGCGATCGTCCTCGGCGGCAAGCACGCGGACGGCGAGCAGTACGTCACCGTCGGCAAGCACGCCGGTATGCAAACCCTCAAGTGGAACCTCAGCGTCGGTTCACTGCAGCCGATCCTCCGCCCCGACGGCAGCGTGCTCATCTCGCCGGCACATGTCGTGGCCGGCTTCCGCATCCTGCCGCTCGCGATCTTCGACACACACGGCAAGAACGTCACGCCCCACGGCGCAGCGTGGGGGCTCGAGCACAAGAACGGTTCGTGGCAGCTGACGCTCAACCTGGACGACTCCAAGCTGCCGGTCCCGTATGTGATCGACCCAGGGGTCGAAGGGTTCCGCCAGGTCGGCAGCGCGAACAACGCCGGCGGCGCCACCACGCTCCCGATCCTCAAGCCGGTGGGGCTCGTCCAGAACGACTTGATGCTCGCGCAGATCACGGTTCGCGGCGGCGTCGCCACGTTCGTCTGTGCGCCGGCTGGGTGGACGACCTTCAGTGCCACCAACACCGCAGGAAACGAGATCCACCAGGAGCTCTTCTGGAAGGCGGCGTCTGCCGCTGACGTGGTTGCGACGAACTTCACGTTCACGTTCGGGACGGTCGCGGGCTGCGGGACGACGAGCACCCAGAAGGCGTCGGGTGGCATCGCGGCCTTCTACGGGATCAACAACGCGGCTCCGATCAACGCGAGCACCGTACTGGCCAACACGTCGAGCGCGACGATCACGACCACGGCGGTCGCCAACGCCGCAATCGGGAACTTCCTCGTCGGCGCGTACGGAACCGCGACCGGCACGACGGTCACACCGCCGGGCGCCGCGCCAACCCTCACGGAGCGGTGGGATACGGCATCGACGGGCGGTGGGGCGGGGACACGGACCACGTCGGAGTTCGACACGGCAGTGACGACCACAACTGCAGCGCAGGGACCAAGAAACGCCACCGCGGCCGCGGCGGCGGTCAACATTGGCCAGCTCGTGACGCTCGCCGTAGACGCCACCGCGCCAACGAACGCAATCACGGTCGCCTCCGCGGCCCCGGCGGGCAGCGCCTTCGCCACCGGCACGAACGTCTACTACCGGGGCGTGGCGGCCGGCACCCTCCAGCTCCAGGACGCCGTGACCGATACCGGCTCCGGCCCAGCCTCCGCCGCGTTCCCCGCTCTGGGTGGCACGACGACCGGCTGGACGCACACGACTCAGACGATCTCAACGCCCGCCGGCGGCCCGTATGTCACGACGAACAACTTCGCCTGGGGCGCCGGCACCTCGAGCGCTCCCACTGACGCCGTGCTCGCCACCGACAACGCCACGAACACGGGACCGACAACGCTCACGTTCGTGAACGACTCGACCGTCCCGCCGGCGTTCGGACTGACGGCGCCGAGCGACGGCGCGACGATCGCGAACGGGCAGACGGTCTCGGCCAGCCCGACGGACGCCGACTCCGGAGTCGGACAGGTCGAGTTCCGCTACTGCGCCGGCTGGACGTGCACGTTCGCATCAGGCACGGCGATCGGCATCGACACGACCGCCCCGTATTCGCTGCCGTGGAATGGCCAGCCGACGAACGGCACGTACACGATCGTCGCCAGGGCCACGGACAACGTCGGCAACACGACCGACTCCTCGCCGATCACGGTCACGATCAACAACGCCGGCGGCGGCACCGCATTCCCGTCGGTTGACGCGACGACGAAGGTCACGGCCGCCGTGGCGAGCGGGACGACCCTCACGTGGTCGCAGACGGTCGGTGCACAGTCGAACCGCATTCTGCTCGTCGCCGCTTCCGAAGAGTGGTCCGCCTCCTGCTCGACGACGGGCGTCACCTACGGCGGCGTCGCGATGACCAAGATTGGAGACACAACGACGACGCTGGGGAACGGCGGCGGCAACCGTGACTGCGTCAGCCTCTGGTACATGCTCAACCCGCCGACCGGAACGGCCAACGTCATTGCGACGCTGACGCCGAGCACCACCACGGCGCTCTCGGGTGGCGGCGTCGTCATCTACAACGTAAAGCAGGCCGCTCCGGACGCGAGTATCACGAACCTGGCCGAGACGGGCCTCACCACCGCAACCCTCACGACGACCACGCCGAATTCGCTGGTCGTCGACGCGTTTTCGAGCGGGGACACCCTCGGCGATCTTGCACCAGTAGCCCCTCAGACCCTCATCTGGAGCACAGACGCGAATGCGACCGAGTCCTCGGCGATGAGCTCGAAGACGATCGCCTCCCCTGGCTCGACGACGATGTCGTGGACACACACAGGCGAGAACCGCAGCGTGATCGTCGCGGCCGCGTTCTCCGGCGAAACGACGCCGCCGACCAGTGCGCTCTCGTTCACCGAGGGGACGAACCCGGGCGGCCAGTACGAGCTCAGCACGGGCGCCCACGCCTGGACGTACTTCTACAACCCGGCGGCTACCGGGACGTTCACGATGACGGACGCCGCCGCCGACGGGTCGGGGATCGCTGCAGTCGAGTTCCCGGACATCTCCGGGGTGACCGGCTTCGCCGGGACGGGCCTGCGCGACACGACCTCGACGTACAACTCCAACACCTACACCTGGGGCAACACGAATACGACGGCACCGCCCGTGAAGACGGTCAACGTGTACGACATCTTCGGCAACTCCACTGCCGAGACGCTCACCTTCGTCAAGGACTCGATCATCCCGACCGCCGGCGCCATCTCGGTGCCGGCCTTCTCCGGGACGCTCAACAACATCACGATCACGACGACGCCGTTCAGCGACGCCAACTCGGGAATCGCGACCAACGTGATCACCCGCTCCAACCCACAGGCGCCGCTGAGCCCCGGCGTCTGCCCCGCTGTCGGCACCTTCACCGGCGCGACCGTCGTCACGAGCCCCGACACCGTCCCGTCCGCCGGCCAGTGCTACGTCTACACGCTGACCGGCACAGACAACGTGGGCAACGTCGCCACCGTCACCACGACGAACCCGATCCTCGTCGACACGACCGCTCCGGCGTTCACCTCCGGCGCATCGAACATCCTCGGAACGCAGCTGACCTGGACGCTCGCCGAAACGGGCAGCGGCCTCGACGTCACCTCGACGACGCCGGGCTCGGCGTTCACGGTCCTCGTGAACGGCGTGGCAGACCCGGTCACGACGGTCTCGACGCCGGACACGACACATGTCGCGCTGACGCTGCAGAACCGCGTCTACGGCAACGACACCGTCACCGTTGCCTACAGCTCGGCCGCACTGACCGCCCCGCAGAAGGTGAAGGACCAGGCGGGCAACCTCCTTGCGAACCTCGGCGCGCAGGCGACGAGCCTGACCGCGACGGGCGCGCTCGCGCAGTCCACAGTGGTTGCAGCGTCGAGCCCGATCATCGCGAACGGGGTCACGACGAGCGCGATCACCGTGCAGCTGAAGAGCTCGGCGGGCACGAACCTCGCGGCGAGCGGCGGCACCGTGACCCTGAGCACCACGGGCGGCTCACTCGGAGCGGTGACAAACAACGGAAACGGCACGTACTCGGCGACGCTCACCTCGTCGACCACGGCCGGCCCGGTCACCGTGTCGGCCAAGCTCGACGGAGCGAACATCACGAGCACTGCGGGTGTCTCATTCGTCGCCGGGCCCGTGACCGCGGCGCAGTCCACCGTCGTTCCTCTTCCGACAAGTGTCATCGCCGACGGCGCGACGACCTCGACGGTCACGGTCACCTTGAAGGATGCGTTCGGCAACCCGGTAGCGGGCAAGACGGTGACCCTTGCCAAGGGTGGCGGCTCCTCGACGATCACCACCGTCTCCGGCGTCACGAACGCTTCGGGCCAGGCGACGTTCACGGTCAAGGATCTGGTTGCGGAGGCAGGCGTCTATACGGCGACGGACACGACCGATGGAGTCGTCGTCACCCAGACGGGGACGGTGACGTTCACGCCGGGGCCCGCCACCCACCTCACCGTTTCCGGGCCTGCTTCGACGACGGCCGGCGCGCTCTTCTCGACCACCGTCACCGCACTCGATGCGAACAACAACACTGCAACCGGGTACCTCGGCACCGTTCACTTCACCTCCAGCGATCCAGGCGCACCGACGCTGCCCGCGAACTACACCTTCGTCGCCGGCGACAGCGGCGTTCACACGTTCACAAACGGTGTGGCGCTGAAGACCGTCGCCTCGCAGACCGTCGTTGCGACCGACACGGTCACCGGCACCATCACCGGCACGAAGACGGTCCCGGTGACTCCTGCCGCCGCCTCGACGCTGACCGTGACGACGACTGCCGGTAGCCCGCAGACCGCCGGCGTCGCCTTCTCTACAACCGTCACGGCCAAGGACGCCTACGGCAACGTCGCGACCGGCTACCTCGG
>PLDP01000116.1 GCA_003136795.1 Actinomycetota bacterium | reverse complement strand
GCGCTCTATCTCTGCAACCTCGCTGCACCGAACGACGAGATCTACGAGAAGTCGATCCAGACGATGCGCAACACCGTCGATGCGGCAAGCGCGATCGGCGCCGACGGCGTGATCTTCCACGTCGGCTCGCATCTCGGCGCNNTGCGAGGGCGACACGTGGCTGCTGATGGAGAACTCGGCCGGGGCCGGCGGGACGATCGGCCGCTCGCTCGAAGAGCTGCAAACGCTGCTGGAGCGGCTCGACCGCCACCCGCGGCTCGGGGTCTGTCTCGACTCGTGCCACCTCTACGTGTCGGGCTACGACGTCACCGACCCGCAAGCCGTCGCCGCGTTCGTCGCCGAGCTCGACACCGGCATCGGGCTCGACCGGCTGCGCGCGCTGCACGTGAACGACAGCGCGGCCGAGCTCGGCTCGAACCGCGACCGGCACGCGAACATCGGCGAGGGCCTGATGGGCGAAGGCCTGGGCGCGTTCCTCGCCCATCCCGCCTTTCAGCACCTGAGCACCTATCTCGAAGTGCCCGGCGTGAACAAGCAGGGGCCAAACGCGGACGAGATCCAGAAGCTGCGCGACCTGCACGCGCGCTGGACCGGTGTCTGACACCACAGGTGTCAGACACCCTTTCGAACTGTGACGCCAAGCCGACCTGCGGCGTAGTTGACTCGAGATGACCTTCACCCAGGCCGCCGAAGCGCACCTCGACGACGTCTACGGCTACCTCGCCTGGTTCACGGGCGACCGGGACGCCGCCGACGACCTCGCCGGTGAGACGTTCGAGCGCGCGCTCCGGCTCTGGCACCGCTTCGCCCCCGACCGCGGGTCGGTCCGCACCTGGCTCTGCCAGGTCGCGCGCACCGTCGCACTCGACCACTTCCGCTCCGAGCGCCGGCGCACCCGTCGCGAACAACTCGCCGCCCAGCACGACCGCGTCGAGGAGCGCTTCGTCGAAGGGCTCTCGCCCGATCTCGAGAACGCCCTGCGCGCGCTCTCCGCCGGCGAGCGCGAAGTCGTGGCGCTCCGCGTCCTGCTCGACCTCGACGCAGGCACGGCCGCCAGCGTGCTCGGTATTTCGGCCACGAACTGCACAACGCGCCTGAACCGGGCGCTCAAGAAACTCGAGGAGGCGCTCCATGTCGCAGCGTGATCTCGTCGCGGAACTGCGCGCCGCGCGCATCGAAGCCCCGTCCGAAGTGCGTGCCCGCGTGCGGCTGATCGCCGCCGCGGACACGACCCCGGTGCGTCGCCGCACCTTCACCTGGCGCCGCGCGCTCATCATCGCGCTGCCCGTGGCGGCAGCCGTCGCCGCGACGATCGTCTACACGCGCCCAGCCCACCACGCGCAGAACGAGCTCTCGCTCGACCGCGCAACACCCGCCATCGTCCACGGCGCCGTCGCCTCGCCCCCGCTCGGCGCTGCCACGGGAACACCAGCACCCCTCGCCCCCGCGCCCTCGACGACGCGCGTCCAGCGCTACGGCGCCTACCTCGCCCTGCGCGTGCCGACGCCGAACGGCGTCTCGACCGGCGTCAAGCAGGCGCTGCGGATCACGAAGGCGCTCGGCGGCTACGCCGGCTCGGTCCACGCGGTCACGACCGGCAACACCGGCAGCGCCGACCTGACGCTGAAGATCCCGCGCACGCACGTGCAGGAAGCGATCGCGCGGCTCTCGGCGATCGGGACGATCACCGCCGAGCAGGTCGACATTCAGGACCTGCAGACAACCCTGAACGCAACCGACCGCACGATCGTGCGCCTGCAGCGGCAGCTCGCCGCCCTGCGAGCGCAGCCGCCGTCCCCGGTCAACACGAGCCGGATCGACGCGCTCGTCCGGCAGATCCAGGGTCTGCAGCGCGCCGAGGCAACAACGGTCCGCACCGCGCGCTACGCCACCGTCCGGTTGCACCTCGGGACCGCCGCCCCCAAGCCGGCCAAGGCGCACCACGGGCCGCTGCACGGTCTCGGTGTCGCGTTCCGGTGGCTCGGGATCGGCGCGATCTACGCGCTCGCGCTCGGCACGCCGCTGCTGCTCATCCTCTGGCTCGCCTGGATCGCAGCCCGCACGATCCGCCGCCGCCGCGAGGACGCGCTGCTCAGCCGCTCTTGAGCTGCGCGAAGACCCGGAACGTCGGTTCGCCGACCGGCAGCTCATCGAACTCCGGATTGATGCAGCCGAGCTCCTCGTCGAGCCGCGACTCGTACGTCCGCTCGATCTCGGCCTTGCACATCGGCAGCACGCGACGCCGCGCGAGGATCGCGCCGAAGCCGGGCTTGTGCGCCTCGGCGGCCCGCAGCATGTCCAGGTCGATCTCGACGTCGTAGACCTTCTGCATGCAGCCGACGTAGGTGTGCCCCCACGCCTCGTACGAGTAGACGAAGGGGCAGCCGCGCGAGAGGCACGCTCCCGGGTAGACGACCTTGTCGCAGTGGACGCCGCAGCGGCGGCACTCCATCTCATCCTGAGGATGGAGTGGCAGGGCCGGCGCGGCGGCAGTCTGCTCTGGCGTCATGGATGCATTGTCCGAGCGTTTGCGGACGGCCGCAAGACTTGACTTTTCGGCTTTACAGCGCTACACGGCGCAGCGCGTTCAGTACGTCCATCGGCGTGAACGCCATGAAATCGGGCTCGACGCGGGCTGAGGTGTCATCTGCTGCAAACCACAGTGCCTGGACGGTCGTCATGCCCAGGTTCGCCGCTCCCTGTACATCGGTCTCGAGCCGGTCGCCGACGAACATCGCGTTGGCCGGCTCGACCCCGAGCTGCTCGAGCGCCTGCAGGAAGATCGCGGGCTCCGGCTTGACGGCGCCCGCCTCGTCGGAGAAGACCATCACGTCGAGCAGGCCGGCGAGACCGAAGGCTTCCGCGTCCGCCCGCAGCAGCCGCGCAGGCTCGGGCCACGAGTTGGCGACGACGCCGGTCTTGACTCCGCGGCCTCGCAGCGACTCGAGCAGCGCCTGCGCCGAGCCGAGCACCTGGTGCGCAGGCCGCCACACCTCGTGCTCGGCGTCGATGAACGCATCGGGGTCGTCCACACCGAGCTCGCGCAGCACCTCGGCGTACGGACGCTGCGGCCCACCACCGAGCATCAGCTCGCGGTAGCGCTCGGTGAACGCGGGATCGTCCCGTCCGAGCGCGGCTCGATGCCCCTCGACGAGCAACTCCTCGTCCCACGTGAATTGGACGAGTGTGTTGTTCCAGTCGAAGAGGACGGCCTCGATCACAGCCCGGCTAGGGTAACGACGTGGCGCGAAGGATCCTCTGGGCATCGCTTGCCCTCGCCCCCGTCGCCTTTGCCGCCCGCTACGCCTTCCACCTCGGCGCGACGGCGCTGTTCGTACTCGCCGCGGCCGCGCTCGTCCCGCTCGCCTGGCTGATCGGCGAGGCGACCGAGCATGCGGCCGAGCACACCGGGCCCGGCGTCGGCGGCTTCCTCAACGCGAGCTTCGGCAACGCGCCCGAGCTGATCATCGCGCTCTTCGCGATCGCCGACGGGTTGCCGGGCGTCGTCCGCGGCACGATCACCGGCTCGGTCGTCTCGAACATCCTGCTCGTGCTCGGCGTCGCGATGATCGCGGGCGGCAAGGGCAAGGTCGATGCGCGTTCGCTGCGCTGGCAGCTCGCCGGCGTCGCAGGCGCCGTCGTGCTCCTGCTCGTCACGTCGGTGCCCGGCTGGCACGGCTCGCCGAACCGCCACTCGCTCGTGCTGGCAGGCATCCCCGTCGCGGTCGTCCTGCTGGCGGCCTACCTGTGGATCACCGTGAAGAACCTGCGCATCCACCGCGACGCCGCGCGCCCCGAGGCTGACGCGCACGCCTGGTCACTGCAGACGTCGCTCGCGATACTCGCCATCGCAACCCTCGCGACCGCGTTGGTGTCGGAGATCCTCGTCCACTCGCTGCACGCATTCGGCAAGGCCGTCGGCCTGAACGAGTTCTTCATTGCCGTTGTGATCGTCGCGATCGTCGGCAACGCAGCGGAGCACGGCAGTGCGATCGTGATCGCCAAGCGCGGCAACACCCAGCTCGCGACGGAGATCGCGATCACCTCGTCGATGCAGGTCGCACTGTTCGTCGCGCCGGTCGTCGCGCTCGTATCGCTCGCGCTCTCCAACCGCCTGACGCTCGCCTTCCGGCCGGTCGAGATCGCAACGATGGCACTCGCGGCCGGGCTCGCGTGGCTCGTCACGAGGGATGGCACCTCGAAGCGCTGGGAAGGCTTCCTGCTCGTCGGCGCCTACGCGGGCGCCGTCGTCGCCTACGCGCTTTCCTAGGCCTTGAAGGGCTCTTGCGCACGCGTGAAGGCGTAGCCCGACCAGATCAGCCGGTCGCCGTCGACGCGCAGGCGCTCGCCGCGCTCGCGCCCGACGGACGCGCGCCAGCCGTCGCCGTCGCGCTCGAACGTCGTCTCGCCCCGCCCGGGCGGCGTGCCGACCACCTTGGCCTGCAGCGCGCCGCGCTCCCACCAGAAGACGAACTCGTTGCCCTCCGACCACCAGCGCCCGAGGAGCGCGCGCACATCGGCCGGCGGGTCCGCCTCGGGCCGCCACGGGTCGATCGGCTCGGGCCAGAGGTCCATCGCCTTCTCGGCAAGCGAGATCGCAAAGAGCTCCATGTTCCCGCGGGTGCCCGAGTTGGTCAGAGCGGCGGCGCCGATCTGCGTCTTGCGGTGCACGAAGACGCCGGCGAGATGCCCGGCCATCGCGCCGCCGTGCCCGCCGAAGATCGTCCCGTTCAGGTTGTGGAGCATGAGACCGAGCCCCCAGGCGAGCACCCAGTCGTCGGGGTAGTACATGACCTGCGGGAACCACATCTCGTCGATCGTCTTCGTGTCGAGCACGCCGTCCGCGCCGCGCGCGAGGAACGTCGCCCAGACCGCGAGGTCCTCAACCGTCGACCAGAGCTGCCCCATCGCGGCAACGCCTCCGAGGTCGGTCTCCGGCTCGACCCAGACGGTGCGCGCGTACTCGTCGACGAGGTAGCCCTGCGCCTTCGGCTCCTGTGAGCGCCACGTCGTGCGTGCGAGCCCGAGCGGCCGGATGATCTTCTCGTCCACGTAGTCGGTGTACGGCAGCCCCGACTTGGCTGCGACGACACGGCCGAGCAGGCCAAAAGCGAGGTTCGAGTAGTGGTGTGCCTGCGCGGGGTCGAGCGCGAAGGCGACCTCGAGATCGTCCTCGGTGGGCGACGTGCCGTCGACGAACATCTCACCCACCTCGCGCTGCAGGCCGGAGACGTGCGCGAGCATCCGCCTGATCGTGGGCGAGCCGTCGGCGATCCCCTCGACGTGCTGCCCCAACCTGTCGTCGAGGTCGAGCGCGCCGGCGTCGCGCAGCTGCATGATCGCCGTCGCGGTGAACGTCTTCGTGATCGAGCCGATGCGGTATTGCGTGCCCGGCGTCGCCTCGCGCCCCTCGTCGTAGTTCGCGATGCCGACGGCGTTCGACCACATGGTCTCGCCTTTCCGCACGACGGCGGCGGCGACCGACGGCAGGCGGTCGGCCTGCCGCTCCTGCAAGAGGCGGTCGAGCGCCTCAGGCGTGGACATGCGCTCCCAGCGCCTGCGGGACGAGCTCGAGTGCGCGTTCGACGTCGTCGTCGCTGATGTCGAGGTGCGTCACCGCGCGAAGTGTGCCGGGTTTGGTGACCGAGAGCAGCAGCCCATGCGCGCGAATCCGCTCGAGCGCGTCGTCCACCTCCAGCCCGAGCGCCGCGACATTCACCTGCACGAAGTTCGTCTCGACGAGCTCGAGGTCGACCGCCAGCCCGGCCGCGGCCCAACCCTCGGCAAGCCTGCGCGCGCGAGCGTGGTCGTCGGCCAGCCGCTCGACGTTGTGGTCGAGCGCATACAGCCCTGCCGCCGCGACGATCCCGGCCTGGCGCATCGCGCCGCCGAAGCGATGCTTCTCCATCCGCGCGAGATACATCAGCTCCCGCGAGCCAGCGATCAGCGCACCGAGCGGGCAGCCGAGCCCCTTCGAGAGGCAGAGCGTCGCGGTGTCGAAGCTGCCCGCGATCTCCGACGCGGGGACGCCGGAAGCGACGGCTGCATTCGCGAGGCGCGCGCCGTCGAGGTGCACGCGCATGCCGAGCTCGCGCGCCGTCGTGACCACCGCCTGCAGCTCGTCCAGCGGCCAGACCGTGCCGCCGGCCGTGTTGTGGGTGTTCTCGATCGCGAGCACGCACGCGCGGGGGCCCCAGAAGCCGCCTTCCGTCCAGCTCGCCTCGCGGATCTGGGCAGGCGTCAGGCGGCCCCGGTACCCGAGGATTCCATGCGTTTGCAGCCCCGAATGGAACGCCGCACCTCCGAGCTCGGCCACCATGATGTGGGCGCGCTCCTCGACGATCAGCTCGCCGCCGCGCTCGCCGAGGATCGCAAGCGCGATCTGGTTCCCCATCGTCGCGGTCGGCAAATAGACGGCCTCCTCGTGGCCGAGCAGCTCGGCGCCGCGCCGCTCGAGCTCGAGAACGGTCGGGTCTTCGCGCTCCTGCTCGTCTCCGACCTCCGCGTTCGCCATGGCCTGCCGCATCGCCTGCGACGGCTTCGTCTGCGTATCCGACCGGAGATCAATCATCGTGCGATCCTACGTACATGGAAGAGTGCGACCTCCACACGCTGCCGCCCGGGCTGCCGGTGCCCGAAGACGACGGAGCGGCCGATCACCTGACCGGGATGACGCTGCCGAAGCTCACGCTCGACTCGTCCCAGGGCCCGGTCGACGTCTTGAGCTTCGAGGTGCTGTACGTCTACCCGCGCAGCGGCAAGCCCGGCGAGCCGTCGCTCCCCGGCTGGGACGCGATCCCGGGCGCGCGCGGCTGCACGCCCCAGTCGTGCGCGTTTCGCGACCACGCAGCGGAGCTCGCGGAGCTCGGCGCGCGCGTCGCGGGCCTCTCGGTGCAGTCGCTCGAGGATCAGGTGGAGTTCGCAGAGCGAAACCACATGCCGTATCCGGTGATCGCCGATCCCGAGCTGCGCCTGCGCGACAAGCTCGGGCTCCCGACCTTCGAGGTCGCGGGCCACACGCTGTACAAGCGGCTCGCCCTTGTTTCGCAGGCAGGGCAGATCGTGAGGGTCTTCTACCCCGTGTTCCCGCCGAATCGCAACGCGGCAGACGTCGTCGCGTGGCTACGCGCTCACCGCTGATTTCAGCTCGGCGGCGCAGCTCTCACAGATGCCGTGGGAAAGGCGGGGCTGCCGCGACTCGTGCAGCCCGAGCAGCTCGATCGCCTGCTCCGGCTGGACCCAGTCGCCCGCGTGCACGCGGCCGCACCAGCCGCAGACGAGCACAGTGTCCCGGGCCGACCCCGTCTCCCAGCGCCCGACAATGGTGTCCGTCTCGGTGATGCTGACAGCGGTCGAGCGAAACTGCACCGATCCGATGCGGTCGGCGAGCAGCTCCATCTGCATCAGCCGGCGAACGCCCGGCCCGTCGCAGCGGTAGACGAACACCACCGGGATCCGCCCTTCGCGCACGCGGCGCAGGAGGAGCGCCCAGGTCGCGCGCACGTCCTTGCCCGCGATGAAATGCCAGAGCGGCCGCCCGACCGCGGAAGGCACACCGCCGTTCGCGCGGGCGAAGGCGTCCCACACACCGCCGGTCTCGACAATCGTGTCGTGCCGGTCGATGCGGTACAGAACGGCGCTCATCTCCTCTCGAATCGGCGCGCATCGCTCTGAGCGAAGTCCCCCAAAGCGGGGAGCTACCGTGTCGGGATGGATCTCGAGCTCGTCACGGAGGTGCTGGCACCCGAGCCGGCCTACCGCACCCGCCAGGTGTGGGACTGGGCCGCGCGCGGCGCAAAGTCGTACGGCGAGATGACGAACCTCTCCGTTGGGCTGCGCGAGCAGCTCGAAGAGCGCGTCCCGTTCTCGACACTCGAGCTCATCCACGAGGCGAAGTCCGTCGACGGGACGATGAAGGCGCTCTTCCACACCTCGGATGGTCACCCGGTCGAGGCCGTGCTGATGCCCTTCCGCGACGGGCGCCGCTCGGTCTGCCTGTCGTCGCAGTCCGGCTGCCCGCTCACGTGCACGTTCTGCGCGACGGGCCAGATGCAGTTCCGCCGCAACCTGACCGCGTGGGAGATCCTCGACCAGGCGCTGCATTTCCGCCGCCTGGAGCCGATCGACCACGTCGTCTTCATGGGCATGGGCGAGCCGATGCTGAACTTCGACGCGGCGATCACGGCGGCGCGCCGCCTACCCGATGTCGGCGTCACGCCTCGCCGGACGACCATCTCCACCGTCGGCTGGCTGCCTGGGCTTCGTCGTTTCGTCGACGAGGTCGAGGAGCCGATCCGGCTCGCTCTGTCGCTGCACGCTCCGACCGACGCGTTGCGCAGCGAGCTCATGCCGGTCAACGACCGCTACCCCCTCGACGAGGTGATCGCCGAGTGCCTGCGCTACTACGAGCTGCGCCGCCGCAAGGTGTTCGTCGAGTACGTGATGCTCGCGGGCGTCAACGACTCGCTCGACCACGCGCGCGGCCTGGCGCAACTGCTCGACCCGAAGATCTTCAAGGTCAACATGATCCCGTACAACCCGACGGGCATGTTCGCCGGCTCTTCACGCGAGACGATGGCGCATTTCAAGGACGCGCTGCACAAGTCGGGCTTCTCCCCCACGCTGCGGCTGACGCGCGGACGCGACATCGCGGCCGCCTGCGGGCAGCTTGCCGCCACCTCTGCCTGAGAACCGGCCCGGGCCTGAGCCCACGCTACCCTGGCCGGTCGTGTCCAAGACCCTTGCCTACCGTGACGACCTGCGCAATGTCGCGATCGTCGCCCACGTCGACCACGGCAAGACGACCCTCGTCGACGCCATGCTCTGGCAGTCCGGCTCGTTCCGGGCCAACCAGGACGTCGCCGAGCGGGTCATGGACTCGGGCGACCTCGAGCGCGAGAAGGGCATCACCATCCTCGCCAAGAACACCTCCGTCCAGCGCGGCGACCTCAAGGTCAACATCGTCGACACGCCGGGCCATGCCGACTTCGGCGGCGAGGTCGAGCGCGCACTGACGATGGTCGACGGGGTGCTGCTGCTGGTAGACGCCTCCGAGGGCCCGCTGCCGCAGACGCGCTTCGTCCTGCGCAAGGCGCTCGAGTCCCACCTCCCGGTCGTGCTCGTCGTGAACAAAGTCGACCGCCCCGACGCGCGTGTCGAGGAGGTCGTGAACGAGGTCTACGAGCTCTTCCTCGATCTCGACGCAACCGCAGCGCAGATCGAGTTTCCGATCGTCTACACGATCGCGCGCGAGGGGAAGGCCGGTCTCGACCCGGCCGCGCTCGACGATGACCTGACGGTCCTCTTCGACACGCTGAAGCAGACGATCCCGGCCCCGTCGTACGACCCGGACCATCCGCTGCAGGCGCTCGTCACGAACCTCGACGCCTCCCCGTACGTCGGTCGGCTTGCGCTGCTGCGCATCCGGCACGGCGTCCTGAAGAAGGGCCAGCAGATCGCGTGGTGCCGTGCAAACGGCGAGATCGAGAACGCGCGCGTCACCGAGCTCCTGATCACCCAAGCACTCGACCGCGTCCCCGCCGACGAGGCCGGCCCGGGAGAGATCGTCGCGCTCGCCGGCCTGCCCGAGGTGACGATCGGCGAGACGATTGCCGACCCGGACGACCCGCGCCCGCTGCCGGTCACCGTCGTCGACGAGCCGAGCCTCTCGATCACGATCGGCATCAATACCTCGCCGCTCGCCGGCCTCGAAGGCGACAAGCTCACCGCCAGCCAGGTCAAACAGCGTCTCGACCAGGAGCTCGTCGGGAACGTCTCGCTCCGCGTCCTCCCCACCTCGCGGCCGGACACCTGGGAAGTGCAGGGCCGCGGAGAGCTGCAGCTCGCTGTGCTCGCGGAGATCATGCGGCGCGAAGGCTTCGAGCTGACAATCGGCAAGCCGGAGGTGCTCATCCGCGAGGTCGNNNCGCGGGCTGATCGGCTTCCGCACCGAGTTCCTCACCGACACGCGCGGGTCGGGGATCATGCACCACGTCTTCGAGGGCTGGGAGCCGTGGTTCGGGGAGCTGCGCACGCGGCCGACGGGGAGCCTCGTCGCCGACCGTCGCGGCCAGGCGACCGGCTTCGCGATCGAGAACCTGCAGGAGCGCGGCTCGCTCTTCATCGCTCCCACTGACGAGCTCTACGAGGGCATGGTCGTCGGCGAGAACTCGCGCTCCGAGGATCTCGACGTGAACGCATCGAAGCCGAAGAAGCTCACAAACATGCGTGCCGCGTCAGCCGACGAGCTGATCCGCCTGATCCCGCCGCGCCCGCTCTCACTCGAGCAGGCGCTCGAGTTCATCCGCAACGACGAGTGCGTCGAGGTGACGCCGAAATCGATCCGCCTGCGCAAGGTCGAGCTGTCAGCCGGGAAGCGCGCGTCGCTGAACTCGAAGCGCAAGCGCGCAGCCGCCGGCGTCTAGCGCGTCGCAATCGCCGGGGTCGTCATGTTCCCCGCGCGGTCGACCGCCCAGACGATCACCTGCGGGCCACGACGCACGACGAACGGACCGCTGTACGGCACGAGCCGGCGGAGCCTCCCGGCGTTCACGACCGTCCACATCCCCGCGACGCCCGAGACGGTGTCCGTCGCCCGGAGTGTGATCCGAACCTGCCCGGTTCCCTCCGGCACGACCTTCGGATAGACCCGCGGGGCGTCCTGGTCCTTTGCCTTCGGGCCGCTGACGGTGCTCGTCGGGATGATCGCCTGGCCGTTCACACACAAGCGGACGTTCGCCACGGGCTGGCCGGTGGCGAACGCGAGGCTGATCGTCGCGCCTTTCAGCGAATGCGGAACGAACCACGAGGCGACATCATCGGCGAGGTACTCGTCGGACGGCCCCTGCGCCCGATCGCGCGAGAGCGTGAACTGCGCCGGGAACTCATTCGTCCCCTTCAGAACGACGACGTATGAGTCGTTCGCCTGCTCGTCGATCACCAGCTGCTGAAGGTCGCCGAACATCGGAGGATCGCTCAGGGTCGTGTTCTCGTTCACGCCGGGGACGTCGAAGAGGCGCCCATGCGTGTCGGTCACGCGGCCATACGCACCGATGACGTCGAGCTCGTAGCCGTGCCTGGGGTCGACATGTGAAGCAACTGAGGGTGGGCACGCGACGCGCGCGGCGCCGTGGGCACCGGCCGCTGCAGCGGTGGCGGCGAGCACGAGTACGGCGAGCGTGGCGGCGGCTCTCACGCGACCTGTATCGGCCCATCAACCGAGGCCGTGAACCACCAAACGGGGGCTTCGCTAGATCGTGGGCGGATTCGGATCAGGCGGCAGCGGTGTCGGATCCGGCCCAGGTGTGGGCGGAGCGGGATTCGGCGCCCGACGAGCTGTTCCGCCTGATCCCGCCGCGCCCGCTCTCACTGGAGTAGGCGCTCGAGTTCATCCGCAACGACGAGTGCGTCGAGGTGACACCGAAGTCGATCCGCCTGCGCAAGGTCGAGCTGTCCGCGTCGAAGCGCGCAAGCAGCACCTCCAAGCGCAAGCGCGAAGCGGCCGGTCAACCCGCGCGGTGAACCACCGATCGGGGGCTTGGTCAACCAGCCCCCATCGATCACAGTGTGAGCGAGGCCCGATGCGGCGCGGCCTCTTCCCCCCACTCCACACTGCGGCACAGAAGGAGCGGCGCATGACCCAGACCGAACTGCGGCGGAAGCTGCGGGCATTTCCCACCGGCGGGCTGTTCTTTCGCCTGCTGACCCACTACTAGCGGCGGAACGAGGGCACGTCCGCCTAGCTCGCGAGCCGCGCGGTGCAGCTCGCGAGACCGCGCTTCTCGAGGTAGCGCTGGTGGTAGTCCTCGGCCTCCCAGAAGGGCGGCGCGTCCTCGATCTGCGTCACGACGGGCTTCGAGAGGCGCGCCTGAACGCGCTCGCGCGAGGCCTCGGCGGCGGCGCGCTGCGCCTCGTCGTGGGTGAAGATCGCCGAGCGATACTGATCGCCCACGTCCGGGCCCTGGCGGTTCAGCTGCGTCGGGTCGTGCTCGGTCCAGAAGACCGCGAGCAACTGCTCGTAGGGGACCTTCTCCTCGTCGTAGGTCACCTCGACGACCTCGGCGTGGCCGGTCTTGTCGTAACAGACCTGCTCGTAGCTCGGGTTCTCGACCGTGCCGCCGGCGTAGCCGACCCGCGTCGCGCTGACGCCGTCGAGCCGCCGAAACGCCGCCTCGACGCCCCAGAAGCAGCCCGCGCCGAACGTTGCCTTCTGCTCAGTCAATTACTCCTCCAGTGCCGTAGGCTCGACGGAGGCACCATTAAGCGGAGGTGCCGGCTTTGCCGGCTCCTCCGCAAGCTTGATCGCCGTCGAGTTGATGCAGTACCGCAGCCCGGTGGGGTGCGGCCCGTCCGGGAACACGTGCCCGAGGTGGCCGCCACACGCGGCGCACATCACCTCGGTGCGCGCCATCCCGTAGCTCGCGTCCGTCTCCTCCTCGACCGCGTCCTGCGACGCGGGCGCGTAGAAGGCGGGCCAGCCGCAGCCGGAGTCGTACTTCGCCTCCGCCTGGAACAGCTCGGCGCCGCAGCCCGCACAGTGGTAGCGCCCGGGCTCGAACACGTGGTCGTACTGGCCGGTGAACGGCCGCTCGGTGCCCTTCTCGCGCAGCACGTGGTACTGGTCGGGGGTGAGCTCGGCCCGCCACTCGGCCTCTGATTTGCTCGTTTTGTTCTTCACCGGTTCACGGTCGACATATCGGGGTAGCGGTCGCCGGCGGTCGCGCCCTTCGGGAAGGCCTCCTCCAGGCGTGCGAGATCCTCAGCGCTGAGCGTCAGGTCAGCAGCCGCGGCGTTCTCCTCGAGGTAGCGCACGCGCTTCGTCCCAGGGATCGGGACGACGTCGTCGCCCTGGGCGAGCGCCCACGCGAGGGCGAGCTGGCTCGGCGTCACGCCTTTCTCCGCGGCGATCTCCTCCACCTGCGCGACGAGGTCGAGGTTGTGCTGGAAGTTCTCGCCCTGGAACCGCGGCCCGCGACGGCGGAAGTCGTCCTCCGGGAGGTCGTCGACCGACTTGATCTGGCCGGAGAGGAAGCCGCGCCCGAGCGGGCTGTAGGCGACGAATCCGATCCCGAGCTCGCGCACCGTCGGGAGAATCTCGTCCTCGACGTCGCGCGACCAGAGCGAATACTCGGACTGGAGCGCCGTGATCGGGTGCACCGCGTTCGCCCGGCGAATCGTGGCGGGCGCCGCCTCCGAGAGGCCGAGGTGCTTCACCTTGCCGGCCTCGACGAGCTCCTTCATCGCACCGACCGTCTCTTCGATCGGCGTGTCGAGGTCGACGCGGTGCTGGTAGTAGAGGTCNNCGTACATGTCGGCGGTGTCCAGGAAGTTGATGCCGAGCTCGATCGCGCGATGGATCGTGGCGATTGCTTCGCTCTCGTCGGCCGTTCCGTAGAACTCCGACATGCCCATGCAGCCGAGGCCGAGGGCAGAGACTTCGAGTTGTCCAAGCTTGCGTGTCTGCATCGTTCAAGAGTTGCAGACCCGGGTAGGGTGCCGTCATGGCTGACTACGCGATCGTGAACGTCAAAGAGCTCGACAACGCCGCCGAGCAGTTCGGCCTCGCCCCCGACGTGGAGGCCCGCTTCGGCCGCAAGGCGCTCGATGCTCAGAAGGGCGGCTTCAGCTACCAGCGGCTCGCCCCGAACTTCAGGCAGCCGTTCGGCCACCATCACGCCGCGCAAGAGGAGACGTACGTGGTCCTCTCGGGCAGCGGGCGAGTGAAGCTGGACGACGAGATCGTCGAGGTGAAGCAGTGGGACGCGATCCGCGTCGCGCCGCGCACGAAGCGCGCGTTCGAAGGCGGTCCCGACGGGATCGAGTTCCTCGCGTTCGGCGCCGGCGAGAGTGGCGACGCCGAGATGCACGAGGACTTCTGGCCGGCCGACTAGGCGGGCGCCTTCTGTTCGGCCGGATGCTCTTCGAACCGGTAGCGGACGATCTGGTTCCTTGCAGCGCGCACCTCGTCGAGCCGCTTCACGGGCCGCGTGTGCGGCGCCTCGTGCACGAGTTCCGGCTCGTCTGCGGCCTCACGGGCGATCGCGAGCATCGCGTCGCAGAAGGCGTCGAGCGTCTCCTTCGCCTCCGACTCGGTCGGCTCGATCATCAGCGCTTCGGGCACGACGAGCGGGAAGTAGACGGTCGGAGGATGGAAGCCGTAGTCCATCAACC
>PLDP01000015.1 GCA_003136795.1 Actinomycetota bacterium | reverse complement strand
GCATCTGCTCCTTCGAGTGCACCTCGTGACCGGCGCACGTCACCTCTACGTGCACCTGCCGTTCTGCTCGTCGCGCTGCGGCTACTGCGACTTCGTCACCGTCGTCGGCCGCGACGGCGAGCACGGGGGCTACGTCGACGCCCTCCTGCGCGAGCTCGAGCTGGAACGCGTCCTGCTCGCCGGCGAGCTCGAGAGCGTCTATCTCGGCGGCGGCACGCCGACGCTGACCGACCCGAAGGCGCTCGAGCGCCTGCTCCGCGAGCTCCCCGCCGCGCGCGAGGTGACCGTCGAGGCGAACCCCGAGACCGTCACACCGGAGCTCGCCCGCCTGCTCGTCGCCTGCGGCGTCGATCGGGTGTCGCTGGGCGCCCAGACCTTTTCGACGCGTCTGCTGCGGACACTCGGCCGCGTTGCCCAGCCTGACGACGTCCGGCGCGCCTTCTATTGTCTCCGTGATGCCGGAATTGACAACACTTCGCTCGACCTCATCTACGGCATCCCGGGCCAGGAGCCCGCCGACCTCGCACGCGACCTCGCCGAGGCCCTGGCGCTCGAGCCCGAGCACATCTCCGCGTACGAGCTGGAGGCGAAGCCGGGCACCCGCTTCACGCACGCCCATGGGGACGAGCTGGAACGCCAGGCCGAGTCGCTGGAGTCCTATTTCGAGCGCGTCGTCGAGACGCTGAGCGCCGCGGGCTACCGCTGGTACGAGACCGCCAACTTCTGCCGGGNNGCACAACCTCGGCTACTGGCTCGGGCGGGATTACCTCGGAATCGGCGTGGGCGCGGTCAGCACAATCGAGAACCGGCGCTGGCGCAATGCGCCCTCGCTCGCCCGCTATGTCGCTGCCCTCGCGCGGGGCGAGCGGCCGACGCGGGAGCTCGAGGAGCTGTCGGCCGACGTGCGCGCGACCGAGCGCGTCATGCTCGGGCTGCGCCTCGACGAGCCGCTGCCGCTCGCGGGCCTCGAGCAGGCGCTCGACGGGGACGAGGTCGAGCGGCTCGCGCGGCTCGGGCTCGCCGAGCGGGGCGAGGGCTCGCTGGCGCTGACGCAACGCGGCCGTTTTCTCGGCGGCGGCGTCACGGCCCGCCTGCTCGCCTGACGCGCCGCCTACGATGAGCTGCATGAGCATTCTGCTTTCCGAGCGGCAGCGCGACATCCTCCGGCTCGTGGTCGAGGAATACGTGGCGACCGGGCAACCGGTCGGCTCGAAGACGCTCGTCGAGCGCGCCGGCCTGGGCGTGTCGCCGTCGACCGTCCGCTACGAGCTGGCCGAGCTCGAGCGGATCGGCCTGCTGACCCACCCGCACACCTCGGCGGGCCGCGTGCCGACCGAGACGGGCTACCGGCTCTACGTCGACGAGCTGCTCGCCAGGCCGGAGGTGCGCTCGACCGGGTTCGAGCTCGGCATCCCGGCGGCGCGCGCCGAGGTGGAGGAGGCGCTCCAGACGACGACGGAGATGCTGTCGCAGGTGACGCGGCTGCTCGCGCTCGTCTCCGCGCCGCCGGTTCAGACGGCGACGGTGCGGCACGTCGAGGTGCTGCTGCTCCAGCCCGAGGTCGTGATGGTCGTGCTGATCACGTCGACGGGCGGCGTCACCGACCTGCGCTTCGCGTTCCCCGAGCCGGTCGACCAGGGGCTCGTCATGTGGGCCGCCGACTACCTGAACGAGCGCCTTGCCGGCGCGCATATCGGCTCGCGCGCGGTCAAGGTCGCCTTCGACGAACCGAGCCTCAGCTCGCGTGAGCGCACGTTCCTGCTCGTGATCAGGAGCGCGTTCGAGCACGCCGCAGACGAGGATCGCCGGCTGTTCGTCGGCGGCGCCGCAGCGCTCCTCGACGAGATGCGCTCCGAGGAGATCGGCGCGTACCGCAGCCTGATGGAGGCGCTCGAGAAGCGCGCTGCGCTCCTCGACATGCTCGCGCAACGCCTCGATCCGCGGCGGCCGTTCGCGCGCGTCGGCGAAGAGCTGGAGCAGCCCGGTCTGCGCGACCTCGCGCTCGTCGGCGCGACGTACGGGATGGGTCACCGCACGCTCGGCGCCGTGAGCCTGCTCGGGCCGTTGCGCATGGACTACGAGAAGGCGCTGCGCACGGTGCGCTCGGCGGCGACCGAGCTGTCGCGGTTCGTCGAAGAGGTCTACGCCGACGACAGATGAGCACGGACCGCGACTACTACGAGCTGCTCGGTGTCGCGCGCGACGCCGACGATGCCACCATCAAGAAGGCGTTTCGCCGGCTTGCGCGCGAGCTGCATCCCGACGTCTCGGACGAGCCGGAGACGGAGATCCGCTTCCGCGAGATGACCGAGGCGTACGAGGTGCTCTCGAGCTCCGAGCGGCGCGCGCTCTACGACCGCTACGGCCACGCCGGGCTTCGCTCCGGCGGATTCACGCCGACGCACTTTGACGTCGGCGGTCTCAACGATCTCTTCGCCGCGTTCTTCGGTGACGACGTCTTCGGCGGCGGCACGCGTGGTGCTGCGCAGCAGCGCGGGGCGGACCTGGGCGCGGAGATCGCGATCGAGCTCGTCGAGGCCGCGCGCGGAAAGAAGGTCGAGGTGCCGTTCGAGGTCGCGATCACATGCAAGGCCTGCGGCGGCGACGGTGTCGAGCCGGGCACCGAGCCGCTGACCTGCCCGCGCTGCGAGGGCAGCGGTCGCCTGCACCAGGTCTCGCGCAGTCTCTTCGGCGAGTTCGTGCGCGCGCAGACGTGCCCGGACTGCCGCGGCCGTGGCCAGATCGTCGAGCACCCCTGCGGGGAGTGCCGGGGCGCGGGGCGCGTCTCGGAGACGAAGACGCTCGACGTCGACGTCCCTGCGGGCATCCACGACGGGCAGCGCATCCGCGTCTCCGGCGAAGGGCACGCCGGTGCGCTCGGCGGCCGCGCGGGCGACGTCTACGTGCTCGTGCGCGTCAACCCGGACCCGCGCTTCGTGCGCGAGGGCAACGACATCTACTCGCAGGTCGACCTGACGATCGTCGAGGCGGCGCTGGGCGCGACCATGACCGTCGAGACGCTCGACGGCGCGACCGAGCTCGAGCTGCCCGCGGGCGTGCAGCCCGGCGAGGTGCGGGTGCTGCGCGGCAAGGGCATGCCCGTGCTGCAGGGCTTCGGGCGCGGCGACCAGCGCGTGCTCGTCAACGTTTCGGTACCGCGCCGGGTCAGCGACGAGCAGCGCCGCCTGCTCGAGGAGTTCGAGGCCGCGAGCGACGAGCAGACGTACCGTCACGACGAAGGCTTCTTCGAGAAGCTGAAGAGCGCATTCCGCTGACCGGTCTCCGCAGAGTTGCGGTCGAGGTCGGGCGCGAGCGGTTGGAGGAGGCGCGCGCGACCATGCTCGAGCTCTTCCCCGAGGGCTTCGAGGAGGTCGACCGCCCCGAAGGCGTTGAGCTCGCGGCGTACACCGACGCGGGCGGCGAGGAGCGCCTGTGGCACTTCTTCGGTGGCGCGCGCGGCGACGACGTGCCCGAGGGCTGGGAGGACCGTTGGCGTGCCTTTCACCAGCCGGTCCGCGTCGGCTCGCTCTGGATCGGCCCGCCGTGGGAGACGCCGCCGGACGATGCGCTCGCGGTCGTGGTCGACCCCGGTCGCGCGTTCGGCACGGGCTCGCACGCGACGACGCAGCTTTGCCTGCAGTTCCTGCAGGAGCTCGACCCGGGCTCGCTGCTCGACGTCGGCTGCGGTTCGGGCGTGCTCTCGATCGCCGCCGCGCGGCTTGGGTTCGGCCCCGTCGTCGGCGTCGACATCGAGGAGCCGTCGATCGAGGCGACGCGCGAGAACGCCCGGGCGAACGGCGTCGAGGTCGAGGCGCGCCTCGTCGCCTCCGACGACCCGCTCCCGCCTGCAGCGACCGCGGTCGCGAACATCTCCCTCGATTCGGTTGAGGCGCTTCCCGGCCGCCTCGATGTCCACGTGCTCGTCACGTCCGGGTATCTCGCCTCGGAGCAGCCACGCCTGGCCGGCTTCCGCCATGCCGGGCGGCGCACGCTCGGCGGGTGGGCTTCCGACCTGTACGAGCGCACGTAAGCGCATACGATTCGGGCCGTGGCGACGTTCCGCGTCGACTTCCTCGGCTGCAAGGTCTCGCACGCCGATGTGCACGAGGTGCGCGAAGCGCTCCTCCGCGATGGGCATGCCGAAGACGCGAGCGCGCACGCCGACGTCGCGGTGATCAGCACCTGCTGCGTCACGAACGAAGCTGTCGCGAAGAGCCGCAAGGCGGCGAAGCGGGCGGCGCGGACGCACAGTCGCGTCTACGTCACGGGCTGCGGTGCGAACCTCGAGGGCGCCGCGTTCGCCGGGCTGCCGTCGAACGTCACCGTGGTCGCGAGGCGCAACGAGGAGACGGCGGCGTTCGTCGCAGGCGACGTCGGCGCGATCGGCTGCGTCCAGGCCGACGCGCGCATCGACCGTGTGCGCGCCTTCGTGAAGATCCAGGACGGGTGCTCGTTCTCGTGCAACTTCTGCGTGATCCCGCTCGTGCGCGGCGCCTCCCGCAGCCGCAGCGCGGGAGCGGTGCTCGCCGAGATTCGCCGCCGCGTCGAGCAGGGCCATCGCGAGGTGGTGCTCACCGGGATCAACCTCGGTTGCTTCCGCGACCGTGCGGCCGGCTACGACCTGCCGCGGCTCGTGCGCCAGGCGGGCGAGACGCCGGGGCTCGAGCGGCTGCGTCTCAGCTCGATCGAGATCAACCACGTGAACGATGCGCTCGTGGCGGCGCTGCGCGAGACGCCGACCGTCAGCAGGCACCTGCACGTCCCGCTGCAGTCCGGCGACGACGGCGTGCTGCGCGCGATGCGGCGCCGCTACACCGTCGACACCTATCTCCGCCGGCTCGCACCGCTCGCCGACGAGTTCAACCTGACGAGCGACGTGATCGTCGGCTTCCCCGCCGAAGACGAAGCCGCGTTCGCGACGACGATGCAGACGATCGAGCGCGTGGGCATCACGAAGGTGCACGTCTTTCCGTACTCGCCGCGCCCGGGCACGGTCACGGCGCAGGACGACCCGGTGCCGGCGCACGTGAAGAAGGCGCGCGGCGCCGAGCTGCGCGCGCTCTCGCACGAGCTCTGCCTGCGGCGATGGAGTCGCAAGGTGGACGACATCGTGCTCGTCGACCGCCCAGGCCGCGGCTACGGCGACGACTACACGCCGTGGCTCGTCGACGCGCCGGTCGGAGAGCTCGTCCGCGTCCGCGCGGCCGGTGTCACCGAGGAGGGGATCCTTGCCGCCGCAGCCTGACGACTGCCTGTTCTGCATGCTCGTCCGCGACGGTGACCATGTCCACCGGGCCGACGGCTTCGTCGCGATCAACGACATCAACCCGCTCGCGCCGGTCCATGTGCTGGTGCTCCCGGAGCGCCATGTCGACACCTTCCGCGACGTTTCCGAGTTCGACGCGGACGAAGCGAAGCGCATGCTCGAGTTCGTCGCCGAGACGGCGCGCGTCGTCGGGTTGGAGGATTACCGCGTGGTCGTCAACGTCGGTCCGGGCGGTGGCCAGACGGTGTTCCACCTGCATTGGCATATCCTCGGGGGCCAAACCCTGACGGAGAGGAACCTGTGAGCCTGATCGGACGGTTGGAGGAGGAGGTCAAGGACGCGATGCGCGCGCATGAGAACGAGCGCCGCGACGCGCTGCGCCTGATTCTCTCGAGCCTCAAGTCCGCCGAGAAGGAGCTGCTGCGCCCGCTCTCGGACGACGAGGAGCTGCAGGTGCTGCAGCGCGAGCGCAAGAAGCGCCTGGAGGCCGCCGAGGCGTTCCGCAGCGGCGACCGTGAGGACCGGGCCGAGCAGGAAGAGGCCGAGCTCGCGGTGCTGGAGGAGTTCATGCCCGAGCCGCTCGCCGAGGAAGAGCTCGAGCGGATCGTCGATGACGCGATCGCCGAGAACAAGGCGACGAGCATGCGCGACATGGGCCGCGTGATGGCCGACGTGATGCCGCAGATCGCAGGCCGAGCGGACGGGTCGGCGGTCAGCCAGCTCGTGCGCGAAAAGCTCGCCTAAGAGGGCCGCGGGCCCGAGGCGACGAAGTCCTGCGGCCGCACGAGCGCGGTTGCGAGCACCGCGCCGCAGGCGGCGACGGTTGCGCCGATCAGCAGGATGTCGTGCAGCCCGTGCACGAACGACGCGCGCGCGGCGAGGCTCGCGTGCGCCGAGAACGCGCTTGCGTCCACCTTGCTCGCGAAGATCGCGCCGAGCGCTGCGATCCCGGTCGCGATCCCGAGCTGGCGGAAGGTGTTGTTGATGCCGGATGCCATCCCGGCTCGCTCGACCTGCACGGTCGAAACGGCGGTGGACGCGAGTGGGGCGTTGACGAGGCCGATGCCGACGCCGCCGACGAGGAAGCCCGGGAGCAGCACCGTCCAGTGCGACGCTGTCGTGACGCGGCTCATCGACCACAGCGCGACGGCGTTCAGCGCGAGACCGCTGCCGAGCAGGATCCGGATCGGGAAGCGCGTCGACAATCGCCCGGCGATCGGTGCGGCGAAGAACGAGATGACGCTCAACGGCAGGAAGACGAGCCCGGTCTTCAGAGGTGACAGTCCGAGGATGTCCTGGAGATAGAGCGTCAGGTACAGGAACATCGCGAACATCGACGACGAGATCGAGAATGCGGTCACCTGGGCGCCGACGAACGCCGGGCGCTTGAAGAGCTGCAGATCGATCATCGTCGTCCGGTCGGCCGTCTGCGAGGCGATGAAGAGGGCGAGGAGCACGACCGCGGCCACGAGCAGGCCGAGGATCCAGACGTTCGTCCAGCCCTGCTGATTGCCCTCGATCAGCGCCAGGATCAGGCAGAGCAGGCCGCCGGTCAGCGTCACGAGGCCCACCGGGTCGAGCCGGCTGTGCTCGGGGTCGCTCGACTCGTGCAGCTGCTTCGCCGAGAGCGCGACCGCGACGACGCCGATCGGGATGTTGACGAGGAAGATCCAGCGCCACGAGAGGCCGGACGTGAGCACGCCGCCGGCCAGGGGGCCGATCGCCACGGCCGCGCCGATCGTCGCGCCCCAAATGCCGAACGCCGTGCCGCGCTCCTTGCCGTGGAACTCCTGGGAGAGCAGGGCCAGGGCGGTCGCGAACATCATCGCCCCGCCGAGCCCCTGAACGCCCCGCGCGATGATCAGGAAGAGCGGGTCGTTGGCTGCCCCGCAGGCCGTCGAGGCGATCGTGAACAGGGTGACCCCGATCAGGAAGAGCCGCTTGCGGCCGAAGAGGTCGGCCAGCGACCCGGCCGTGAGAACGCAGGTGGCGAGGGCCAGCGCGTAGGCGTCGACCACCCACTGGAGGTCGGAGAACGAGGCCTTGAGGGCCCGCTGGATGGCCGGCAGCGCGACATTCACGATCGTGATGTCGAGGAGCAGCATGAACGTCGCCGTGCACACCGCGATCAGCGTCCACCACTTGCGAGCCATTCCGGCAACCTACACTTGGAAGCGATGCAGGAAACGCTCGAGATCTCCAACGCCGTCGCGGCCGAGCTGGCCGGGATCTCCGACGGCGTGCTCGACGCCCTCCGCGAGCGGCTCCAGTGCACGGTGCGGCTGCGCGGCAACCAGCTGACCCTCGAGGGCGACGACCAGCACGTCGAGAACGCGCGGGCGGTGATCGACGAGCTCGTCGAGCTGGTCGAGGGCGGCCACCAGATCGGCGGCCACACCGTCGACGCCGTGCTCGGAACGCTCGAGGCCGGACAGGACGTGCGCGAGGTCTTCGACGCGGTCGTCTGGCGTCACCGCGGCAAGAAGATCGCGCCGAAGACGGTGACGCAGAAGCGCTACGTCGACTCGATCAGGCGCACGACGATCACGTTCGGGATCGGCCCCGCCGGTACCGGGAAGACCTACCTGGCGATGGCGCTCGCAGTGGCGGCGCTGCACGAGCGCGAGGTGTCGCGGATCATCCTCACCCGCCCGGCCGTGGAGGCCGGCGAGCGGCTCGGGTTCCTGCCGGGCGACCTGATGGCGAAGGTCGACCCGTACCTGCGCCCGCTCTTCGACGCGCTCTACGACATGCTCGACCCCGACAAGGCGAACAACCTGATCGAGCGTGGGACGATCGAGGTCGCGCCGCTCGCGTTCATGCGCGGCCGCACCCTGAACGACAGCTTCATCATCCTCGACGAGGCGCAGAACACCTCGCCGGAGCAGATGCAGATGTTCCTGACCCGCCTCGGGTTCGGCTCCAAGGTCGTCGTCACCGGTGACATCACGCAGATCGACCTGCCGCGCGAGCAGCGGTCGGGGCTCGTGCACGTCCGCGACGTCCTCACGGAGATCGACGGCATCCAGTTCGTCGAGTTCGACCACAAAGACGTCGTCCGCCACAAGCTCGTGCAGCGAATCGTCGAGGCCTACAAGGAGCACACCGACGAGCGCAACCGATGATCTCGGTCGAAGTTTCCAATCGCAGCGGCGTGGAAGTGGACGACAGCGGCGCAGTCGAGCTGGCGGGACGGGTGTTGCAGGCTGAGGGAATCGACGAGGGAGAGCTCGGGATCGCGTTCGTCGGGCCTGAGGAGATGCGCGGGCTGAAGCGGGACCATCTCGGCGTCGACGAGACGACAGACGTTCTTTCGTTCCCGATCGACGGCCGCGATGACGTCCCGGAGGGCGTGCCGCGCGCGCTCGGCGACGTCGTGCTCTGCCCACAGGTGGTGGGCGAGGAGTGGCGCTGGCCGCTCACGCACGGCCTGCTGCACCTGCTCGGCTACGAACATGGAGACGGCATGGATGAGCGGGAGCGGGAGTTGCTCGCATGAACGTACGTCGCCCGCCGACGGTCTTCGACTCGTTCAACAATGCGTCCGAGGGGATCATCCACGTGCTGCGCACGGAGCGGAACATGCGCATCCACTTCGCCGTTGCGTTCGTCGTCCTGATCGCGGCGCTGATCATCAACGTGACGAAGCTCGAGCTGATCGCGCTCTTGATCTCGATCACCTTCGTGCTGATCGCGGAGATGCTGAACACGGGCCTCGAGGCGGCGATCGACATTGCGACGACGTCGTTCGACCCGATGGCCAAGCTCGCCAAGGACATCGCCGCGGGCGCGGTGCTGATCGCAACCGTGAACGCGGTGATCGTCGGCTACCTCGTGTTCGCCGGCAAGGTCGCCAACCGCTCCTCGACCCTGCTCGACCGGCTGCGTGACGCGCCCGCCGAGCTGACGCTCGTCGCGCTCATGCTGACGGTGATCATCGTGATCGCAACGAAGGCCTACACCGGCCGGGGGACGCCCTTGCGTGGCGGGCTGCCGTCGGGGCACGCAGCACTCGCTTTTGCCGGCTGGATGGCGGTCACGTATGTCGCCGGTGACAAGGAGCGCTTCGTCGTCTCGACGATCGCGCTCGTGATGGCGTTCCTCGTCGCGCAGACGAGGGTCGAGTCGGGCGTGCACTCCGCGCTCGAGGTCACGTACGGTGCGATCGTGGGGGCGCTCGCCGCACTCGTCGTCTTCCAGGTGTTCTCGTGAGCGAGCTCGTGCAACGCGCTGAAGAGGTCGCGCAGAATGCGTATGCGCCGTACTCGAAGTACCTGGTCGGTGCGGTCGTGCGCACGACCGACGGCCGTGAGTTCGTCGGGACGAACGTCGAGAACGCCGCCTACCCGCTCTCGCAGTGCGCGGAGAAGACCGCGATCGGCGCTGCGGCGACGGCGGGCTGCCGGCCCGGCGACATTGCCGCGGTCGGGATCACCGCGTCGCCGTGCGGCGGCTGCCGGCAATGGCTCTACGAGTGGCGCGTGCCCGAGGTGTTCTACCGCCGCGCCGACGGCTCGATCGCCACGGCGAGCGCCGCCGACCTGCTTCCCGACACGTGGGAGTTGCCAACCGAATGAGGTCGGGGTTCGTGGCGGTCGCAGGCCGGCCGAACGTCGGCAAGTCCACGCTGGTCAACGCGCTGACCGGGACGAAGGTGGCGATCGTCTCCGACAAGCCGCACACGACTCGGCATCAGATCCGCGGTGTGCGCACGACCGACGACGCGCAGCTCGTGCTCGTCGACCTGCCGGGCTGGCAGAAGCCGATCGACACGCTGACCGAGCGGATGCAGGGTCGCGTCGACGAGACGATCGCGAGCGACGTCGATGTCGTGATGCTGGTCGTCAGCGCCCGCGAACGGATCGGAGCGGGGGACAGGTTCGTGGCGCGCCGCGTGTTCTCGCTGGGCGTGCCGGTGATCATCGTCGTCAACAAGGTCGATCGGCTCAAATCTGGCCACATCGCGTCCCAGATGAAGGAGGCCGCCACGCTCGGTGATTTTCACGCGCTGCATCCGGTGAGCGCGGTGACGGGCGACGGGATCGACGAGCTGCGTTCCGACCTGATCTCGCTGCTCCCGGAAGGCCCGATGTACTACCCGGCGGAGACCGATACCGATATGTCGGTCGAGGCGAGGATCGGCGAGCTCGTGCGCGAGCAGGCGCTGCGGCTCTTGAAGGAGGAGCTGCCGCACGCGATCACCGCCGAGGTCGTCGAGATCGAGGGCAAGCACGTGCACGTCCGGCTCTACACCGAGACCGAGAGCCAGAAGCAGATCCTGATCGGCAAGGGCGGCACGATGGTGCGCGAGATCGGCCGGACCGCGCGGCCGTTCGTCGAACAGCTGCTCGGGCATCCCGTCTACCTGCAGCTGCAGGTGAAGGCCTCGCCGAAATGGCGGCGCAACCAGACGATGCTCGAGCGGCTCGGTCTCTAGGACACGTTGGGGTCAGACCCCGTCGTGTCTGGTCGAATCACGGCCTGAAAGCGCTCGACCGCCGCGACGATTGTCGCTGCCGGGGTCAGCAGGCCCGCGAGCGGGAGCTCGAGCGACTCGCCGTCGGTCAGCGTGAGCTGCAGGAAGTGCAGCTTGCCGTAGCGCGCCGGGCGGGTTGTGTGCTCGATCGACGCGAGCTCGGACCACGCGAACCGCCGGGGCAGCTCGGCGCCGCCGAGGCCGTCCTCGTCGATCGTCAGCCGCGGCGGGCCCGAGACCGCGCTGCCCACGAGGAACACCGCCAGCGCAAAGAAGATCGCCGCGACCGGCACGCCGATCAACAGGGTCGACCGCGCGATGAGCACGCCGAGCAGTCCGGCCGCCACGCAGATCGCCGCGTACTTCGCGTACCTGCGGGTGTCCGCGTAGATTCTCACCGGGGCTACACTCGCACGATGGCCCAGGCGCCGGCACTCCCGAGGGGCTTCGAGCTGCCGTTGAAGCAGCGGCTGCCGCGAATCGGCTCGATCGACCAGGTTGCCGTCGAGCAGCGCGCCGCAGAGCTCGCGAAGCGCTCGATCAAGAAGGACGCCAAGGTCTGGGCGCTCGAGCTGGCGCTGCGCTGCTGCGACCTGACCACGCTCGAGGGCCAGGACACGCCGGGCAAGGTCGCCGCGCTCTGCTCCAAGGCGATCCGGCCCGACCCGAGCGACCCGAACGTCCCGTCGGTGGCCGCGATCTGCGTCTACCCGAACCTGATCCCGGCCGCGAAAGAGCGCCTCGCCGGGAGCGGCGTGAAGATCGCGAGCGTCGCCACCTACTTCCCCTCTGGGCAAGCGCCGCTCGACGTGAAGTTGCGCGACGTCGAAGACGCGGTCGCGATGGGCGCCGACGAGATCGACATGGTGATCGACCGCGGCGCGTTCCTCTCCGGCCGCTACGCCAAGGTCTTCGACGAGATCGTGCAGGTGAAGGAGGCCTGCGGCGAAGCGCACCTCAAGGTGATCCTCGAGGTGTCCGAGCTCGGGACCTACGACAACGTTCGCCGCGCGTCGCTGCTCGCGATGGCGGCCGGCGGCGACTTCATCAAGACGTCGACCGGCAAGCTCCCCGGGGCGGCGACGCTGCCGGTGCAGCTTGTGATGCTCGAGGCGATCCGCGACGTGCACGAAGAGACGGGCCGCAAGGTGGGCATGAAGGCGGCCGGCGGCATCCGCACTTCGAAGAACGCGATCCAGTACCTCGTGCAGGTGCACGAGACGCTCGGCCCAGAGTGGCTGACGCCCGACCTCTACCGGATCGGCGCGTCGAGCCTCGTCAACGACATCCTGATGCAGCTCCGCAAGGAAAAGACCGGCAGATACCAGTCGAAGGACTACTTCACTGTTGATTAGGACCCCGAGTGACTGACGTCGAGCGCCGCCAGGACCGCAGCCCGGTCCCGCTGGGCTGGACCTACGCGCCCGCACCGGAATCGACCGACGTCGTGAACCTGGAGGACCGCTACGGCCTCTACATCGGCGGCGAGTGGCTGGCGGCGAAGGAGCACTACACGACGATCTCGCCGCGCGACGAAGCACCGCTCGCGGAAGTCGCGCAGGCGAGCGAAGCCGATGTGCACCAGGCCGTCGCCTCGGCGCGCGAGGCCTTCCAGAGTTGGTCGAAGCTGCCGGGCTCGGAGCGCGCGAAGTACATGTTCCGCATCGCGCGCATCCTCGCCGAGCGCTCCCGCGAGTTCGCCGTGCTCGAGTCGCTGAACGGNNCGATCAAGGAGTCGCGCGACGTCGACCTGCCGCTCGCGGCCGCACATTTCTTCTACTACGCGGGCTGGGCCGACAAGCTCGAGTACGCGTTCCCGAACCGCACGCCGAAGCCGCTCGGCGTCGCCGGGCAGATCATCCCGTGGAACTTCCCGCTGCTGATGCTCGCGTGGAAGATCGCGCCGGCGCTCGCGGCCGGCAACACGGTCGTGCTGAAGCCGGCCGAGACGACGCCGCTGACCGCGCTTCTCTTCTGCGACGTGCTCCGCCAGGCGGAGTTGCCGCCGGGCGTCGTCAACATCGTCACCGGCGACGGCTCCACCGGCGCGGCGCTCGTCGACGCCGACGTCGACAAGATCGCGTTCACCGGCTCGACCGACGTGGGCAAGGCGATCCAGCGCCGTCTCGCGGGCACGGGCAAGAAGCTGACGCTCGAGCTCGGCGGGAAGGCCGCGAACATCGTCTTCGACGACTGCGCGGTCGACCAGGCGGTCGAGGGGATCGTCAACGGCATCTACTTCAACCAGGGCCACGTCTGCTGCGCCGGCTCGCGCCTCCTCGTGCAGGAGTCGATCTACGAGCCCGTGGTCGAGAAGCTGAAGCAGCGCATGGCGACGCTCCGCGTCGGCGACCCGCTCGACAAGAACACCGATGTCGGCGCGATCAACTCGCGCATGCAGCTCGAGAAGATCGAGGAACTCGTCGCCGCGGGCAGGGAAGAGGGCGCCGAGATCTACCAGCCGCCGTGNNCAGAGCTACCGCATCGCGCAGGAAGAGATCTTCGGCCCGGTGCTCTCCGTGCTCACGTTCCGCACGCCCGACGAGGCGGTCGAGAAGGCGAACAACACGCCGTACGGCCTGAGCGCCGGCGTGTGGACGGAGAAGGGCTCGCGCATCCTCTGGATGGCGCAGCATCTGCGCGCGGGCGTCGTGTGGGCGAACACGTTCAACCGCTTCGACCCGACGAGTCCGTTCGGCGGCTACAAGGAGTCGGGCTTCGGCCGGGAAGGCGGCCTGCACGGCCTGGAGCCGTACCTGGATTTCGAATGACACGCCTACCGGTGAAGAAGACGTACAAGCTGTACATCGGGGGCGCGTTCCCGCGCAGCGAGAGCGGACGCACCTACGAGGCGCAGGGTCAGAACGTCGCGCGTGCCTCGCGCAAGGACGTGCGTGACGCGGTGCAGGCGGCGCGCGGCGCGCAGCCGAAGTGGGCTGCGGCAACCGCCTACAACCGCGGCCAGGTGCTCTACCGCATCGCGGAGATGATGGAGGCGCGCGTCAAGGAGTTCGCCGAGCTCTGCTCCGGCAAGGACGAAGTGCACCGTGCGATCGACCGTTGGGTCTGGTACGCCGGCTTCGCCGACAAGCTCTCGCAGGTGCTNNCTCGGCCTCGTCTCGCGGATCGCACCGGTGCTCACCGGCGGCAACGCCGTCGTCGCGCTCGCCTCGGAGACGCAGCCGCTGGCGGCGATCGAGCTGGCCGAGGCGATCGCGACGAGCGACGTCCCCGGCGGTGTCGTCAACCTGCTCACCGGCTACCAGGCCGAGCTGGCGCCGTGGCTCGCGAGCCACATGGACGTGAACGCGATCGACGTGACGGGCGCCGACGGACTGCGCACCGAGCTCGAGACCGCCGCGGCCGAGAACGTCAAGCGCGTCGTCTCCGGCAAGGCCGACAGCCAGTCGCTCTACGATATCTCCGCCTTCCTCGAGCTGAAGACGGTCTGGCACCCGATCGGAAAATGACCCCGTTCAATCAACTCCACGAGATCGCCCCGCAGCGGATCTGGCCCGGGCTGATCGCACGCGCATTGCACGGCGCCGAGGCGACGCTCGCGCAGATCGAGCTCGAGCCAGGGGTCGACGTGCCCGAGCATGCGCATGTGAACGAGCAGATCGGCATCCTCACCGGCGGCTCGCTGACCTTCCGGATCGGCGACGAGGAGCAGGACCTGCGCCCGGGCGCGACCTGGATCATCCCGGCGCACACGCCGCATTCGGTGCGCTCCGGGCCTGACGGTGCGACGCTGATCGAGCTGTTCGTGCCGCCCCGCGCGGACTGGGCCGGGCACGAGCGCCTCGCTCCAAGCGCGCCGCAAGGGTTCTAGCCAGTTACCCTTGGGCGAAGCAGTGCCCGGTTCACGTCGTCTCAGCCACCACATCTCCGAGGGAGATGGGATCGCGATCATCGTCTGCGTCCACGACGCGGGCGGCGCGCGAGAAGCCGAGGAGCAGGGCGCGAAGGCGCTCGCGGTCTCCGCCGTGATCGCCGGCATCCGCGACGTGACGAGCCTGCCGCTGCTCTGGATCGGCGCAGGGCCGCCCACCGAAGCCGACGCCGTCATGATCCGGCCGGGCGATGAGCACGAGCACGCGCACCTCGAGTCCGTGGTCGACGTGCGCGACGAAGAGGAGCTCGAATTCGCGCTCGAGCAGTTCGATCCGGAGATCTTCCTGCTCTCCGCTCGCGAGATCGACGACGAGGTCGACCCCCTCGACGCCGTGCTGGAGCTGCTGCCGGACGTCCCGGCGGGCAAGCTTGCGATCGCCCAGGTCGACGTCGGCAACCGCGACGAGGTGCTCGCCCTCGAGCGCGCCGGCATCGACGCGGTGCTCGTCCCCGCGGGGGACGTGCGCGGCCTGGTCGGCCACCAACCGGTCGACGTCTAGGCGGCTACCATGGGGGCCGTGAGAGGGCTCCTCACGATTTCCCTGCTCCTGGGGCTGTGCGCGCTACTCGCGACCGGGTGCTCGAGCGGTACGAAGAAGGCCGCTGCCGCTCCTGTCGTCGCGCCGAAGCCTCATTGCCCGGGCCGGGCCGGCTGGCAGAAGCTCGCGAACCGGATCAAGGCGCCCGTCTACTGCCCGGGCTGGCTGCCCGACCCGCTCGTCGGCGATCTCGGTGGCCAGTGGAACAACATCAACTCCGTCTCGCCCGACCGCAGCTACCTCGAGAGCTTCGTCTGGCAGGAGACCGGCGGCGGCGCGGCCGGCGGCGAGCTGCACGTCAACCTGCGCGCGTATCCGGGCCGCACGACGATTCCCACGTGTCGCACGGGCGGCGTCGACAGCCGCAACGTCCCGTGCTTCGACCAGCCGACGGGCTGGGTCACCGAGCAGGGGATCAAGACGCGCATGTACACGGTCAACCAGGACGCCGACCAGTGGCACGTCGCGCTCGTCTGGTATGCGGACGGCAACCTCTACACGCTGTCCGAGCACGTCGCGCCACCGCTGAGCTTCGATCACGTCGTGCGCTATCTCAAGGTGGAGCTCAAGGATCTCGTGCGGATCGACCCGACCGACTGATGAAGCTGACGCGGAGGCAGATGCTTGCCGGCGCGGCGGCCGGCGTCGTCGGCGCAGGGGGGATCTACGAGCTCGTCGACCAGCTGACCGGAGGCGCGCCGCAGCGCGCGGCGGGCGGCAAGCTGCTGCCCGAGCAGCACCTGCTCGACGGCATCCGGATCGTCCAGTCGAACGGCGTGGAGGTGCTCGTGCCTCCGCTGCACCACGAGATCGTCACCGCGCACGTGGTCGCGGGCCGCGCAGACCTGCTCGACGCGCAGGCGTCGCTCGAGCACGTGCTCGCTGGGCTCGACGCCGACTACGCGCCGACGCCTGCGGGCCTCGGCGTGACGGCGGCGTGGGGGCTTCCGTACTTCCGGCGCCTCACGCCGGCCGCCGCCGCCCGCTACATCCCGTACGACCGGCGCGCGAAGAAGCCGGTGATCTTCGACACGGAGCGCTTCCAGAGCGACCCGCCCGACACGCGGCTCGAGTCGAACGACGTCGCGTTCCTCATTCGCTCCGACGTGCGCGCGCACATCGACGATGCATCGAAGCGGCTGCGCGACTCGAAGCTCTTCGAGCTGAAGTCGATTCGCCGCGGCTTCGCCGGCGGCGGCTTCGACGGAGGGCGCTCGCTGCCGAAGCAGATGGCGGAAGCGGCCCAGATCCCCGGCGCCGACCTGATCCCCGACACCGCTGAGCTCTACCTCGGCTTCACCTCGACGCAGCGTGCCGGGATGGGCCCCGGCACGATCGCGAACTTCGAGACGCTCGGCTACGTCGACCTCCGCGACCACGACTACTTCCGCCACGGCACGCACATGCACCTCTCGCACATCCACGAGGACGTGGAGGCGTGGTACCTGAACTTCGACTTCGACGAGCGTGTCGCGACGGCGTTCCGCCCCAACCTCGACGTCAAGCAGGGCACGCAGACCGTGCGCCAGGGGCCGCAGGACGTCTCGACCGTCGCCGACGTGCACCGCGACTACAAGAGCTCGGGCCGGATCGGGCACAGCGCCGCGATCCAGACGACGTCCCGGCTCGAGCGCGACGTCGCCGTGGACGGCGTCGTCTACGTGAAGGGCACTGCGATCCCGGTGCGCGCCGACTTCAACACGCTCGACAACCCGTTCAACTGGTCGGTGAACCTCGCCGAGATCGGCGAGCTCCCCGCGGCCGGCGTCCACTTCGTCGTGTTCAACCCGACGGGTGACGACTTCCGGCGCAACCGGCGGGCGATGGACGGCCAGCTGCCCGACGGCACGATCGCGTTCACGCCGCAGGACCGCAACCAGGGCTTCAACTCGATCCTCTCGACGACCCACCGCCAGAACTTCCTCGTGCCGCCGCGCGTGCACCGCAGCTTCCCGCTCGCCGAGCTCTGAACCTGGTTCCCGCGCAGCGGGAACCAGGTTCATGTCTTACGCCGATGCGCTTGAGACAGGAACCTGGTTTCGCCTACAGCGAGAACCAGGTTCCCTAGCCGAAGAAGGTCCGCGCGACCTCGTACCACTCGGCGGGCACCGTCTTCAGCTTCGCGGTCGCCTCTTCGAGCGAGACGGAGACGACGTCGTCTCCGTGCAGCGCGGCCATCTGGCCGAACTCGCCCTGCTGGACGAGGTCGGCCGCCTTCAGCCCGAAGCGCGTGGCGAGGATCCGGTCGCGGGCCGTGGGTGAGCCGCCGCGCTGGACGTGCCCGAGCACGGTGACGCGGGTCTCGAAGCCGGTGCGGCTCTCGATCTCGTCGCCGAGCTGCTCGCCGACGCCGCGCTTGGCAAGCAGCTTGTGGCCGAACTGGTCGACCTCGCCCTTGTCCTCGGCGCCCGGCAGCTCGCAGCCTTCGCTGATCACGACGATCGAGAAGTTCTTGCCGCGCCCGTGCCGCTTGCGGATCTCGGCCTCGACCTCGTCGAGCACGACGGGCCGTTCGGGGATCAGGATCACGTCGGCGCCGCCTGCGATGCCGCTGTGCACGGCGATCCAGCCCGCGTGCCGTCCCATCACCTCGACCACCATGACGCGGTTGTGCGACTCGGCCGTCGTATGGATGCGGTCGATCGCCTCCGTGCAGATCGCGACGGCGGTGTCGAACCCGAACGTGTAGTCGGTGCCGGAGAGGTCGTTGTCGATCGTTTTCGGGACGCCGACCACCGGCAGGCCGAACTCGGCGTAGAGCTTCGAGGCGACGCCGAGCGTGTCCTCGCCGCCGATCGCGACCAGCGCGTCGAGCTGCTCGAACGCCTTGCGCACCTTGTCGACGCCGCCCTCGACCTGGTAGGGGTTTGTGCGGGACGTCCCGACGATCGTGCCGCCGCGGGGCAGGATGCCCGAGATCTCGTTCGGGCCGAGCGGCGCGAACAGGTGCTCGACCATCCCGCGCCAGCCCTCGCGCACTCCGATCACCTCGTAGCCGTTCGCCCAGGAGCGCCGCGCGACCGCACGGATCACGGCATTCAGGCCGGGACAGTCGCCACCGCCGGTGAGGATTCCGATCCGCATCGCTTCGAGTTTACGTTTACTCCCGCTCAGCCGGCGTGACGGCCGACGAGCTCGGCCTCGACCGCGTCGAGCACGTCGTTCGGCGCGCCGTCGCGCTCCTCGGGCTCGCTCCAGTGCCACTGCTCGAGATAGGCGTCGCTGCCGACGAGGCCCTGCTCCATCGCGACGCGGTCGATCTCCTGCTGAAACCAGTCGGGCAGCTGGCGCGAGACCTGCGCACCGTCCTCGGCCGTCGCGCGCACGAGCGACGGGATCTCCTGCCAGTAGAGGACGCGGACGCTCGTCACTTGCGGTTCTGGACGAACTGGAAGCCGAAACGGCCCTTGATGCAGAGGTTGCCGCGTGTCACGTCGTGGTCGTCGGGCGAGGTGACGTTGACGATGTCGCCGTCCTGCACGTGCAGCTCCAGGTTGCAGCCGACGCCGCAATACGGGCACACCGTCGTCACGACCTCCTCGGCGGCCTCGTCCCACGTGCCTGCCTGCCGGCGGTCATACTCGCTCTTCGACATCAGCGCGCCCGTCGGGCACACCGCGATGCAGTTGCCGCAGTAGACGCACGCAGACTCGGGCAGCGTCACGTCGAGCTCGGTCGAAATATGCGCGTCGAAGCCGCGGCCGGCCACGGCGATCGCGAAGGTGTTCTGCGCGTCCTCGCCGCAGGCCGAGACGCACTTGTAACAGAGGATGCAGCGCGAGTAGTCGCGCACGTACAGATCGTTGTCGATCTTCACGTCCTGTGCGACGGTCGCCGCGTCGGCGCCGAAGCGCTCAGGCTTTGCGTCGTACCGTTCGATGTAGGCGAGCGCGTCGGGCGCGAGCGAGAGGTCGACCGACGAGCCGAGCAGCTCGAGCACGAGCTTGCGGCTCGTGCGCACGCGCTCCGAGTCGGTGTGCACGACCATGCCCGCCTCGACCTTGCGCGAGCACGACGGCACGAGCGTCCGCGCGCCCTCCAGCTCGACCACGCACACGCGGCACACGTTCACCGGCGTCAGCGTGTCGCCGTAACAGAGCGTTGGCGTGTCGATCCCGAGCAGGCGGCAGGCG
>PLDP01000035.1 GCA_003136795.1 Actinomycetota bacterium | reverse complement strand
CCTCGGCGACCTCCTTGTGGTCGACGAGCGCCGACTCGACCTCGATCGTCGAGATGCGGTGCCCGGAGACGTTCATCACGTCGTCGACGCGCCCGAGCAGCCAGTAGTCGCCGTCCGAGTCGATCCGCGCACCGTCGCCCGCGAAGTAGACGTCGCCGTACTTCGACCAGTACGTCTCCTTGTACCGGGCTTCGTCGCCGTAAATGCCACGCAGCATCGCCGGCCACGGCTTCTTGAGAACGAGATAGCCGCCCCCACCGGGGCCGACCTCCTCGCCGGCCTCGTTGTAGACGCCGACCTCGACCCCCGGGAACGGCTTCGTCGCCGAGCCCGGCTTCGTGGTCGTGATCCCCGGCAGCGGCGTGATCAGGATCATTCCGGTCTCGGTCTGCCACCAGGTGTCGACGATCGGGCAGTTGCCGCCGCCGACGTGCTCCTGGTACCAGATCCACGCCTCCGGGTTGATCGGCTCGCCGACCGAGCCGAGCAGGCGCAGCGACGACAGGTCGTGCTTCTGCGCGTACTCGGGCCCCCACTTCATGTGCGCGCGAATCGCGGTGGGGGCTGTGTAGAGGATCGTGACGCCGTAGCGCTGGACGATCGACCACCAGCGGTCCTTGTCGGGGAAGTCGGGTGTCCCCTCGTACATCACGCTCGTGGTCGCGTTGCACAGCGGCCCGTAGACGATGTAGCTGTGGCCCGTGATCCAGCCGACGTCGGCCGCGCACCAGAAGACGTCCTGCTCGGGCTTGATGTCGAAGATGTAGCGGTGCGTGCTCGACACGCCGACGAGGTAGCCGCCCGTCGTGTGGGCGATCCCCTTCGGCTTCGCGGTCGTACCGCTCGTGTACATCAGGAAGAGCAGGTCCTCGGCATCCATCGGCTCCGGCGGGCACGAGGCCGGATCGTCGGAACCGCGGACGTCGTGGTACCAGTGGTCGCGGCCCTCGGTCATCGGAACCTCGTTGCCGGTGCGCCGCACGACCAGGCACTTCTTGATGCCGGGCGAGTCCTTCATCGCCTCGTCGGCGATCTTCTTCAACGCGACCGTCGTTCCGCGACGCCATGCCTCGTCCTGCGTGATCACCACCTCGCAGCCCATGTCGTTGACGCGGCCGGAGAGGGAGTCCGCCGAGAACCCGCCGAACACGACCGTGTGCGGCGCGCCGAGGCGCGTGCACGCGAGCATCGCGATCGGGAGCTCAGGGATCATGCCCATGTAGATCGCAACGGCGGTGCCCTTCTTCACGCCGAGCTCCTTGAGCGCGTTCGCGAAGGCGACCACCTCCTTCTGCAGATCCGCATAGGTGATCTCGCGGCGGTCCCCCTCCGGCTCGCCTTCCCAGTGGTAGGCGACACGGGTGCCGAGGCCGGCCTCGACGTGGCGGTCGACGCAGTTGTACGAGACGTTCAGCTTGCCGCCGAGATACCACTTGGCGTACGGGAGCTCCCATTCGTAGAGCTTCGTGAACGGCTCGAACCACGAGACCCGCTCGGTGCCCTCGCGGGCCCAGAACGCTTCGAAGTCTTCTTCGTAGATCGACGGCTGAGCATTCGCCTGTGCAGCGAACTCCGCCGACGGCGGATACCGCCGCTCTTCGAGGAAGAGCGTGTCGATGTTCTGACCTGTTGTTGCCACGAGCCGGCCTCCTCTCGAGTGAGCGTTAGGACGTGATGATCGGCTTGCCCACGGGGAACACGACCTTGCCTGCGACGCCGTTGATCACGCCGGCAGCGGAGGCGTACCAGGCGACGGCAGCCGTGAGGATGCCGAGCCAGCCGCCGAAGTGCAGCCACCACTGCGTCCCACCGTGGGAGAGGTTGAAGTAGGCGATCGCAAGCACGATCTCTGTGAGCTGCAGTACGAAGAACACGAGGAAGACCGCCTTGTTCACCCGCATGCTCCCGATCAGCATGTACAGGTTGAAGATGGCGAACGCGACGAGGAACCAGGCAAGCGAGCTCGTCAAGTCGCCGCCGGCGAAGCCGCCCACGAACTTCGTTGTCTCCGCAAGCACGACGAAGATGCCGAGAGACATCCAGAAGGCACCGTACGTCGAGAACGCCGTGGCGCCGAAGACGTTGCGGTTACGAAACTCCCACATGCCGGCAAGAAGCTGTGCGGTTCCGCCGTAGAAAAGTGCCGGACCGACCCAGATCAGGTCGGGGATGAACGACGCGTTGTGCCCGCTCAGCAGAAACGTCGTGAGCGCGAAACCGGCCAGACCGAGTGGTGCCGGGTCGGCGGCGGGTGTCGCCTCCACGACCTGAACATTGGCAGCTGCCATGTATTCCCTCCTCTCGCCCGCGCCGTCATCGGCGCGGACGGTTGATCGGAACCCGATGTAACCACCTAACGAGTCTCTACCCTGCGAAACCCCGATTGCAAGAGCTAAGGCTCGAGGTCGTACGGGTATTGCGTCAAGTTCTCCGCGCCGCCCGCGGTGACGAGCACGAGGTCCTCGAGCCGGACGCCACCGTAGCCCTGCCGGTAGCAGCCCGGTTCGACGGTGATCACATCGCCCGCCATGAGCGGCCGCTTCGACGCCAGTCCCATCCCGGGCTCCTCGTGCACCTCCAGGCCGACGCCGTGGCCGAGACCGTGGAAGAACCCGTTGGCGAGCGGCTTGCCCGGCTCCTTCGTGCGCTGCGTCGGCTCGCCTGCGCCCTCGAAGATCTCGCACGTCCCGTCGAAGATCGCGCGGCCGTCGGCGCCGTCCTTGATCTCGGAGATCGCGCGGTCGAGCGCCTCCTTGCAGAGGCGGTGCCATTCACGCACGTCGTCGGGCACGTCGCCGACGACGAAGGTGCGGGTCATGTCGCAGAAGATGAACGACTCGTTGTCGCGCGGCCAGATGTCGACGACGATCGGGACGCCGGCCTGGATCGGGCCCGAGCCCATGTCGTGGCCGACCGCACCCTGCGCGCCGGGCGCGACGATGAACTCCTCGGCGGTGGTGCCGTGCGCTGCGAACGTCTGCGACATCGCGGACTTGACGCGCTCGACCGTCAGCGGCTCGCCGTCGAGCTGCAGACCATCTCCGTTGGCGGTCGCGCGCCGCAACAGGTCGCGCACCGTGTCCATGCCGGCCTCCGCTGCCCGCTGCGCGCGGCGCATCCCGGCCAGCTCGGCCGCGGTCTTCACGCGGCGGCGTGCATCGAAGAAGTCGCCGTCGGCGGTCAGCTCGACGCCGTCGCTGCGCAGCCGGTCGGCGAGCCAGAGCGGGAACGTCTCCGGGACGACGGCGTTCGTCACGCCGATGCTCTTGACGGCGCGGAGCACCAGCTCAGCGCGGATCTCCGGGTAGGAGAGCCCCGCTGCGATCAGCTCGTCGACGCCGTACTCCTCGCCCGGGTGCAGCTCGAAGAGGCCGAGCGCTGCCAGCCGCGGCACCTCCATCGAGCTGATCTGGATGTGCTTCACCCCGTCGCGCTCGGCGTAGAGGAACGGATCCGGGATGCCGAGCGGCACCTCGTGACGCAGCTCGGGCGAGCGAAACGTGTCGGCATACATGAGGACGTCTGGCATGCACCTGACTCTAACTAGGATCTAGCCGGTGGAGCCGCACGACAGAGCGCTCGCGCTGATCGAGCGCTACGACGCCGAGCTGGACAAGCTGCTGCCCACGGGCGCCGACATCTTCGATGCCCACCTCCACCTGGGCCACGACCTCGACGGCATGGTCGGCGACTTCGACCAGCTGGAGGCGCTGATGGCCAAATACGGCATCTCGCGCGCGTTCATGTTCTGCCTCGACGAGCACGACCGGCATCCCGGCTTCACGGCGGCGAACAACCGCACGCTCGCGTTCGCCGAGCGCCGCGCGGGCCGCCTGATCCCGTTCGTACGGCTCGACCTGAACGAATCGCCGCTCGTCGAGGCGCGCCGCTGCCTCGACGCAGGGGCGCGCGGGATCAAGCTGCACCCGCGCGCGCAGGGCTTCACCGCCACCGACGAGCGCCTCGGGCCGGTGTTCGAGCTCGCCGCGGAGCGCCGCGTGCCGATCCTGATCCACGGCGGGCGCGGCCTGCCGCCGGTGGCCGACGGACTGCGTGCGCTCGTCGACCGGTGGCCGGAGGCGACGCTGATCATCGCCCACGCGGGCATTGCCGACCTCGCCGAGCTCGCGCGCTGCATGGCCGGACGCAAGGGCGTCCTCTTCGACACATCGACCTGGAGCCCGATCGACCTGCTCGACTTCTACCGCCTGATCCCGCCGGAGCAGGTCGTCTACGCGAGCGACTACCCGTACGGGCAGCAGCCCTCGTCGCTTCTGATCGCGCTCAAGACCGCGCGCTACGCCGGGTACTCGGACGACCAGCTCCGCGGGCTGCTCGCGGGGACGGCGAACGCGCTCGCCGACGGCCACGAGCTGCCCGAGCCGACGACACCGCTCGGCAGCGAGGACTTCACCCAGCCGATGCAGCTCGCCCGCATCCACCAGTACATCTCGATGGCCACACCGCTGCTCTGGACGAGGCAGCCCGACACGATGGGCGTCCTCGGCCTCGCGATCAACACGTGCGGCGAGCGCAACGGCCATGCCGACGAGGTCGACAAGATCCGCGAGCTGCTCGAGACGGCGCGCGACCTCTGGACGACCGTGCCGTCGATCGAGGACGAGGTCGAGCAACGGCTCGAAATGCGGCTGACCCACCGGCTGATCCACATCGCCGACATCGAAGCGGTCACCGCTGCCTAGGCTCGACGTCAACGACCACGTCTACGAGGTGCACTCCGAGGTCGGCACGACGCTCGCGGAGGCGCTCCGCGACGAGCTCTCGCTCACCGGCACGAAGGTCGCGTGCGCCGAAGGTCACTGCGGCGCCTGCACGGTGCTCATCGACGGCGTGCCGACGCTGTCGTGCATCACGCTCGTGCACACCGTCGGCGACGCGAAGGTGACGACGATCGAAGGGCTGCGCGACCATCCGATGGTGCACGCGTTCGTGCGGGAGGACGCGCTGCAGTGCGGCTTCTGCACGCCGGGGCAGATCGTCAGCGCCGTCGCGCTCGTCGATGCGACGCCGAAGCCGTCGACCGAAGAGATCCGACACGCCATGGCGGGCAACCTCTGCCGCTGCGGCGCGTACCCGAAGATCGAGGAGGCGATTCGCACGTGGCAAGACTGATCCGTACCGAGAAGGAAGTCGAAGGCCGGTACGAGGAGGTCTGGCTCGTCGTCGAAGAGGACGCGCTCGAGCAGTGGCCGGCAGGCCCGCGCGAGATCGTCGGGCGGCCGGCGACGCGCATCGACGGCCTCGAGCGGGCCCGCGGCGAAGCCGTCTACACCGCCGACCTGAAGCTGCCGGGAATGCTGCACACCGCCGTGCTGCGCTCGCCCTACGCGCACGCGCGGGTCGCGCGCATCGACCTCGCTCCCGCGCTCGCGCTGCCGGGCGTGCACGCGGCGATCGGGCCGGGCGAGCTGGACGTGCTCGTCGAGGAGTGCGGGTTCCAGGGCGTCGCGGTCGCGGCCGTCTGCGCCGACACGTACGCGCAGGCGCGCGCCGCCCTCGCCGCGATCGAGGTCGACTTCGAGCAGCTCGAGGTGCTGATCGACCCCGACGAGGCCGTTGCGCGCGGGGAGTTGATCGGCGAGCCGCGGGTGCGTGAGCGCGGCGACCTCGAACGCGGTCTCGCGGAGGCGGACGTCGTCGTCACCGGCGAGTACCGCACGCAGGTCGTGCTGCACAACTCGATGGAGACCCACCAGGCCGTGGTGCAGTGGCTCGGCGACTCGCTCGAGGTCTACATCTCGACGCAGTACATCTGGGGCGTCCGCGACGAAGTGTCATCGAGCCTCGGTTTGCCGCCCGACAAGGTGCGCGTCGTCTGCCACTACATGGGTGGCGGCTTCGGCTCGAAGAACGAAGCGGGCGACTTCACGTTCATCGCCATCGAGCTTGCGAAGCGGACGCACCGCCCGGTGCGCTGCGCGCTCACGCGGCGCGAGGAGAACCTCGCCTCGGGCAACCGCAACGCCACGATCCAGCGGCTGACGATCGGCGCGCGCGCCGACGGGACGCTGACCGCGCTTGGCGGCGACTACGTAAACGCGACGGGCTGGGGCGGCTGGTCCTCGCCGGTCGAAGGCCCGATGCAGATGCTCTACGCGTGCGAGAACGTGAAGACGACGACGTGGGCCGCGAAGATCAACCAGCCGCCGATGAAGGCGTTTCGCGCGCCCGGGTTCGTCGAGGGGACGTTCGGGCTCGAGTCGCTCCTCGACGTGCTCGCCGCAAAGCTCGACATCGACCCGCTCGAGCTGCGCCGCCACAACTACGCGACGAACGACGCGGCAGACGGTCGCCCCTACAGCAGCAAGAACCTGCTGGAGTGCTACCGCCGCGCCGAGCCGCACTGGGAGCGCCGCCACGAGGTGCGCGCGCGCTCGACGGAGACGGTCAAGCGCGGCGTCGGGATGGCGTCGCAGATCTGGTACGGCGGCGGCGGCCCGCCGAGCTACGCTTGGGTGCGCGTCGGTGCGGACGGCCGCGCCACGGTCGTCACGGCGATGCAGGACATCGGCACCGGCACGCGCACTGCGATGGCGCAAATCGCCGCAGAGGAGCTCGGCATTCCGCTCGCGCACGTCACCGTCTCACTCGGCGACTCGGCGCGCGGCCCGTTCGCGTCGATCTCGGCAGGCTCGTCGACGACGCCGTCGATGGGGCCGGCCGTGCGCGCGGCGGCCGCCGACGCGCGGCGCCAGATCGAGGAGATCGCCGAGCAGCGCGGCACACCCGACGCGCCGCTCGGGGAAATCGTCGGCCTGCTCGAGGACGCGCAGATCCTCGGCAAGGGCGGCCGCGGCCCGAACCCCACCGGCATGCAGGTGCTCACCTTCGGCGTGCAGGTGGCGGAGGTTGCCGTCGACGTCGAGACGGGCGAGATCTGGGTCGACCGGATCGCCGCCGTGCACGACGTCGGCCGCGTGATCAACCCGCTCGGGGCGTCGAGCCAGATCGAGGGCGGGATCATCCAGGGGATCGGCCACACGCTCTCCGAGCACCGGCTGCACGATCCCCGCACGGGCCAGATCCTCACGACGAGCCTCGATGCCTACAAGCTCCCGACGTTCGCCGACGTGCCCGAGATCGTCAGCGAGCTGATCGACGAGCCGGACATGCAGCTGACGAACCTCGGCTCGAAGGGGCTCGGCGAGCCGCCGATCGTCCCCGTGGCCGCGGCGATCTCGAACGCGATCCGCGATGCGACGGGCGCCGAGGTGCACGAGCTGCCGATCTCACGCGAGGAGATGCTGCGCGCCCTGCGCGCGGCGGCTTTGAAGGAGAAGGTTGGAGCTCCGGCGGGCATCTAGCCTCGAGCTCGACGGCGGGACGCCGCTGCACGGCGGCACGGAGCTCGTGCCGCTCCTGCGCAGCGGGATCGTCCAGGCCGAGACGCTCGTGGACATCCGCGGCGTCGTGCCGCGCGGGATCGATGGCTCGACGATCGGTGCGGGCGCGACGCTCGCCGAGCTCGAATGCGACCCGCAGATCCCCGACGCCTTGCGCGAGGCGTGCCGCCTCGCCGCGAGCCCGCAGCTGCGGAACGTCGGCTCGCTCGGCGGGAACCTGCTCCAGTCGACCCGCTGCTGGTACTGGCGCCTCAAGTGGCCCTGCCGGCTCCACCGTACTTCTGACGGCTTTGGCGAGGAGTGCTTCGCGCAAGAGGGCGAGCATCGGGAGCACGCGATCTTCGAGAACGGCTTCTGCGCCTCGGCGCACCCGTCCGACGTTGCCGCCGCGCTCGTCGCGCTCGGCGCGACGCTCCGAACGAACCGGCGCGAACTGCCGGTCGCCGACCTCTACCGGCTCCCATCAGAGGACGACCGGCGGACGACGACGCTCGAGCCGGGCGAGCTGCTGCTCTCGGTCGAGCTGCCGCAGACCGACCGCTCCGTCTACCTGAAGGCGATGGATCGGAAGAGCTGGGGGTTCCCGCTCGTCGGCGTCGCAGCCGCCCGGACGGAGGGCGAGACCCGCGTCGCGCTCGCCGGAGTCGCCCCGATCCCGTGGCTCCTGGAGGGGAGCCTCGACGACGCCACACCGCTGCCGCGGAACGCCTACAAGGTCGATGTGGCCAGGGCGCTCGTCAAACGGGCTGTCAGCTCGCTCGAAGCGAGCTAGACTCCTCGCTCCCATGGGGCGGGAAACACAGCGGCGCATTGCGCTCCTCGGCATTGTCGGCTCGGTCGCCGTCGGCTGGGTCGCGGCGCTGCAGGGCACTTCGGTGTCGACACCGGTCGCGAACGCGGCGTCCTCGCCACGCGTCAGCGTCGCGCGCGTCACGCACGTCACGCACGTCACGCACATCGCAGCCTGCCCGTTCCCGGCAGCGCTGCGCAGCGCCTTCGAGGCCGCAGCCCGCGATGCGTCGATCCCGCCCGCGATGCTCTACGCGGTCGCCAAGGTCGAGTCGAACCTGCGCCTCGACGCACATTCCACCGCCGGCGCGCGCGGCCTCTTGCAGCTGATGCCCGCGACGGCGCAGTCGCTCGCGCTGAACATCGACGAGCCGAGCTCCAACGTGCTCGCGGGAGCGCGGTATCTGCGCCAGATGATCGATCGGTTCGGCTCGAGCGACCTCGCACTCGCCGCCTACAACGCCGGGCCGACCGCGGTCACCGTCGCGGGCGGCGCCCCGACGATCGACGTCGAGCGGTATGTCGCGAACGTCGACGCACTGTGGCACTCGGTCGCCGGCTGCCGCTAGTCGCGGTGGTGCTCGCCCTCGCCGCCTGCGGCGGCGGGTCGAAGCAGTCCACCTCGCTGCCGACGACCACCGACGCAAACGGCTGCGTTGCGGTCGCGCCCCCGAAGAGCGAGACGAGAAGCGAGGCGAAGCCGACCGCACGGCTCGACCAGTCGAAGACCTACGACGTCACGCTGGTCACGAACTGCGGCAATTTCACGATCCGGCTCGCCGTCAAGATCTCCCCGGAGACGACGGCATCGTTCGTGAATCTCGTGCGGAAGGGCTACTTCGACCAGACGATCTTTCACCGGATCGTCCCGGGCTTCGTGATCCAGGGCGGCGACCCGACCGGNNNGTGCAGGGGCTGCCGGTCGTGCAGGCGATCGGCAAGCTCGGCGATCCGGCATCGGGCGGCGAGGGAACGCCGACCGAGACGGTCGAGATCGAGAAGGCGACCGTCAACGTCCACTAGCGCGATCGTGCTCGCCGCCGGCGCTTCGACGCGCTACGGCGGGGTCAAGCAGCGCGAGCTGCTGCCGGCCGTGCTCGCCGCGCTGCGGCGGACGAGCGTCGCGGAGATCGTCGTCGTCGAGGGCGCGCATGTGCTCGAGGCTCCCGGCGCACGCGTCGTTCCGTGCGGCGACTGGGAGCTCGGCCCGGGCGCGTCGCTTCGCTGCGGCCTCGCGGCGCTCGGCGATCGCGTCGAGCGGGCGGTGATCGTGCTCGCCGACGGGCCCGAGCTCGACCCGCGCGCCGTCGAGCGGGTGCTCGGCCACCCGGAGCCGGTCGTGGCCGCGAGCTACGACGGCACCCGCAGCCACCCGGTCGCGCTCGCTCGGAGCGCCTGGGCGGACGTTCCCGACGAGGGCGGGCGGGCGCTCGAGCCCGTGCTCGTCGACTGCTCCGACCTTCGGCCTCCAGGAGACGTCGATGTGCGCCGATAGAAGGGACGGAACCCCGCGTACCGAAGGATGGACGTCCCGATGCTCGAGCTCGCACACCCACTGGATGCCGTACCGGAGGCCTCACCGTTGGCGGAGGCGCGGGAGCGCCACGGCCTGAGCGTCACCCAGGTCGCCTACCGCACCGGCCTTTCGGAAGCGGAGATCGAATGGCTCGAGGAGGGCCGCCTCTACCGCTTCCCGTCGCAGAACCAGGCGATCCTCTCCGGCATCGTCTACGCGACGGCTGTCGGCATCGACCGCTTCGAGGCGCGCCGCATCGCGGGGCTGCCGCTGACCGGGATGGTGCGCGTCAACGCGAAGGCACGCCTGGCCGTCGTCGGCGCCTTCGCCGCGCTGCTCTCCGCGCTCGCGGTGATGGTGGTCGCACCGAACATCCACCTGACGCGCACGAAGATCGTCGAGGCGATCCCGAACGCGAACCTCACGCCGCCGTGGAAGCTGCAGGTGACGGTCGAGAACGGCAGCGGCGACATCAACTGGACCCGCACCGTCGCAAGCCGGATCGGCGCGATGGGCTACACGATCTCGAAGGTCGGCCGCGCCGACCGGTTCACCTACCCGAGCTCGACCGTCTACTACGGGCCGGGCGGGCAGGACGTCGGCGTGCGCCTGGCGCGCCAGCTCGACGTGCCGGCGCAAGCGGCGCCGGGCCTCACGTCGAAGCAGCTNNGCCTCCGAGAAACTCGCGAATCAGATTCAGAGAGCGAATCAGGTTCGGTCAAGCGCTAGGAGCGGCGCGCTAGTCGAGCAGGCCCAGCGGGCAGGACGTCGGCGGGGCGCCGCCGCCCATTGGAGCGAATGGGCGCTACCTCATGGGCGGCACAGAGCCGACCGAGCGTCAGCGTTTTGCAGCCTGGGATCGCGCAGATCCGCAGCATCGACATTCCGACCTCCTCCGCTCGCGATTCACCGAGGATGTCACCGGCCCCGAAGCAAAGGAATAGGTCCCGCCTAGGAATCTCCTAAGGCTGCGAGGGCTAGTTCAGAGGTGTGCGCAGCGCGGCCAGCTTCGCCTTCAGCTCGGCCGGCATCGGCTCGCTGACGGCGACGCGCACGTAGTGACGCAGGCGCTCCTCGAAGTGGTAGCGCTTCGCGCACCAGCTGCACTTCTCGAGGTGCTTCTCGGCTTCCGCGACCTCGTGGTCGGAGAGCGCGCCGTCCAGGAACGGCTGCATCATCTCCTCGCACTTGTCACACCAGTCGATCGTCATGCCGCAATCGCCTTGTCCGCAAGATTCTTCTTCAGGATACGCCTGCCGCGGTGAAGGCGTGACATGACGGTCCCGATCGGGATGTCGAGGATCTGCGCAGCGTCGGCGTAGGAGAACTCGCCAATGTCGACGAGCACGATCGCGTCGCGGAAATCGTGCGGCACGTCGGCGAGCGCCTCGACGATCGAGTCCTGGCTCAACTTCTCGAGCACGCGCTCCTCGTCCGGGTTCTCGTCCGGCACCTGCGACTCGAGCTTGTTGTAGAGGAAGTAGTCGCCGGCCTCGTTGTCGAGCGACGTCGTCTGCGGTGTGCGCTGCTGGCGCCGGCCGCGGTCGATGTTCAGGTTCGTGAGGATCCGCAGGAGCCACGCGCGCATGTTCGTCCCGGGCGTGTACTGGCGCCACGAACGAAAAGCCCGCTCGTAGGTCTGCTGCACGAGGTCGTCGGCCTCCTCGCGCGAGCCCACCAGGCGGCGGGCGACGCGGTAGACCTGCTCACTCAATTCCAGCGCCTCCTCTTCGAAGCGAACACGGTCCCTCGCTTCTTTGGCGAGCCTGCGGCTGTCGGCGGCTGACGGTGCGCTGTCGCTCATCCGGCGGCCACCCTACCAGTGGCATAAACGCCCATTCGGCGCGCTTGATTCCCGGGAACGAGGCTTAGACGAACTGCTGCTCGCGGAAGCCGCCGCGGGCCATCGTCTCGAGGAGTGCGTTCCTCGAGATGCGCTCGTCGTCGTAGGTGAGGAGCACCTGGCCCATCAGGTTCGCGTTCGCGGACTCGAGCCCCTCGGTGCCCTCGAGCGTCTTCGCGAGCCGCATCACGCACTTCTCGCAGCGGATGCCGCTGACCTGGATCGTCTCGGAGACCGAAGCCATGCCGTCAGCCTAGCGAGCGGGTGACGAGATCCGCCGCCGCGGCCTCCGCCGACTCCTGCTCCAGCTGAAGGTCGGCCTCGCACCGGGCGGGATCGAGGCGCGAGAGCACCTCGGCTCCACCGAGCGCCCGCGCCGCAGGCCGCACGAGCTCGAGCAGCTCGGCCCCGAGCTCGGCCGCCGGCACGTAGCTCGACCCGTCGGGATGGACGAGCTTCGCGCGCGGCCCGAACCGGGCCGCCGACCAGCGGTTCTGGACGTAGTCCGCGCGGCCGCGGTCGGCAAGTAACACAGTGTTACTTGGCAGGCCCCCGTCGAGCGCGGTCGCGCAGAGCGCCTGCAGGAGCGCCGCGAAGGCGGCCGAAAGATGGACGTCGGTCGGCTGGTCGGGCACGCGCACCTCGAGCGTTCCCAGCTTCGGATGCGGGCGCACGTCCCACCAGATGCGCGTGTAGTCCTCGGCGATGCCGAGCGCCGCGAGGCGCTCGACCCACGCCTCCCACTCGCCGTAGGAGCCGAACGCCGGAGGCACGCCGGCGCGCGGTAGCTCGGCGAGGATCGGAGCGCGGTTCGACGCCATCCCGTTCAGCACGCCCGCGAACCACGGAGAGTTCGCCGACATGCCGAGCACGACCGGGAGCCACGGCACGATCGCCTCGAGACAGCGCCAGCACTCGTCGCCCGACGGCATGCCGACGTGCACGTGCAGCCCCTGCACGCCCTGGCGGCGCACGGAGATGCCGCCGTAGCCGACGAAGGTCACGTACCGCTCCTCCTGGACGATCGGCTGCGCTTCGGGGCGCGCGAACGGATGCGTCGCGGCGGCGGCGATGACAAGCCCCTCCGCCTCGGCCGAGCGCGCCGCAGCGCGCCGCAGCGCCGGCAGCGCCTCGTCGATCTCGGCGGCCGTCGCGCAGACGTTCGTGTTCGTCTCGAAGACCGACGCGAAGAGCTCCGTCTTCAGCGAGCCGGGCAGCTCGAGCCCCTCGACGCCGCGCAGGATGCGGTCGACGGCGGGCACCTGACCGAACGTCGAGGCGTCGAGGATCATCAGCTCCTCCTCCACCCCGAGCGAGAACGGGACGCTCTCGCCGAACCGCTCCTCGATCACGACTGAGCGTGCGTCTTGACGCCGTGCACCGGGCGGCCGGCGGCGACCCAGGCGTAGTACGACGCGCTCGGGCCGAACTCGGACCGGTAACCGGTGACCCGCGGGTTGCGGCCGACGTCGCGCGCGCGGGCTGCGTGGCGCAGCAGGTTGATGTCGTCCAGCGCCTGCCAGACGAGGATCAGATGGGCGGCCGTCATGAACTCCGCGACGAAGGTGCAGCCGGAGGCCGGGCATGGGAACGGGTTCGTGCGCACACAGAACCACCCGTCGTAGTCCCCGCCGTCCTCCTGCCAGAGCTCTTGTTCGGCCTCGACGATCGTGTGCTCGAGGACGATCTGCCCGCGCTCCATCGAGGACAAGGTAGCGGGGGAAAGGGGGAAGACCGGCCGCGGCCCGGGCAGGCAGTCGGGCTCGCGACCGGTCTCTCGTTTCGGCCCCAGGGGGGAGGGCCGAATCTGCGTCAGCCCGTGTTCGGCCTTTGGCCGAGCGTGGCGGTGACGAACTTCTTCGATCCGTTGCTGTAGATCTCGAGCTTCATCTTGTCGCCGGGCTTGGCGCTCGCCACGGCATCGCGCAGTTGCTCGTACGTCGTGAGAGACGTGCCATTGACCGCGACGATGATGTCGCCGCCGACCTGGTAGCTCTCGCCCTGCACGATCACTGCCGTCTTGCCGGCTTTCAGCCCCGCCTTGTCGGCGCCGCTTCCGACCGTCACGTCCTGAATCAGGAGGCCGCTCGATGTCGGCAGGTGGAAGAGCTTCGCGAGCTGCGGCGTCACCGGCGAGGCGTCCAGGCCGAGGTACGCGTGCAGCGCCTTGCCGCTCGAGATGATCTGCGCCGCGACGTTGCGCACGGTGTTGATGGGGATCGCGAAGCCGATGCCGACGTTGCCCTCCTGGCCGGTCGACCCCGTGGAGATCTGTGAGGTGACGCCGATCACCCGTCCCTGCGAGTCGATCAGCGGGCCGCCCGAGTTGCCGTGGTTGATCGCGGCGTCGGTCTGGATCGCATGGTCGATCGGCAGCGAGTTCGGCGCTTCGATCTGACGCTGCACGGCGCTGACGACGCCCGTCGTGAGCGTGCGCGTGAAGCCGAAGGGGTTGCCGATCGCATAGACGGGATCGCCGACGACGACGACGTCGGAGTTGCCGAGCTCGAGCGGCGTGAGCGCGCGAGCGTGCGCGTCGATCTTCAGCACGGCGACGTCGGTGGACGGATCCTTGCCGACGACGGTGGCCGTGATCTCGTCCTGGCCGGAGAAGGAGACCTGCACCTTCTTCGCGCCCTGGATCACGTGGTAGTTCGTGATGATGTGGCCCGCCTTGTCGATCACGAAGCCGGAGCCGAGTGACTGGCTCGTCAGCGGCCCGGTCGGCAGGAGGTTGAACGGGTTGGCCGCCGCGCTCGTGACCGACGTCGCGGTGATCTGCACGACCCCGGGCGCGTCGCGGCGGTAGATCTGCTCGGCCGTCAGCGCCTGCCCGTTGGCAGGCGTCGTCTGCTGAGACGTGGTGCCGATCGCCGTTGTGGGCGCCGCCACCTGCTGGATCGTCGTGTGGCTGCCGAGCTTCCCGATTGCGGCCGCACCGCCGAGCGCCAGAGCGCCGCCGGCGACGGCGACGACCAGGAGCTCGNNCCCGTCTTCGAGGCCTACCAACGGTTTCAGCGTGCGCCGCCGCTGCCACGACCTGCTGGCCGGGCACCGAGCTCGCGGGCAGGCAGCTTCTCCTCGCCTTCGCGCGTGACGCGGTAGGCGGTGGCACCGGGCCGGCACGTCACGATCTCGGCCAGCTCCGCGCCGACGTAGTGCAGCGCGACACCGTCGTCTGCGGCGATCCCTTCCGGAAAGCCGGAGTCGATCAGCTCGCGGTAGCGCGGCCGGCGCTGCTCCTCGCCGTCGTAGTGCGGGCAGGCGCTGCCCGCGAGGAAGCCGAGGCAGTCCATGCCCGCCAGCTCCGGGCCGAACGAATCGGTCACGCCCGCCTCGAACCAGCAGATCATCCCGGCGCTCGCGCCCCACAGCACGACGCCGTTCTCCCAGGCCTCGCGCAGCAGCGCATCGATCCCGTGCACGCGCCAGAGCGCGAGCATGTTCGCGGTCGAACCGCCGCTGACGCAGATCGCGTCCTGCGAGAGGATCAGGTCGCGGAGATTCGCCGGCGGCCAGGGAAAGGTGCGCAGGTGGTTGAGCTCGGCCCGGTCGCGGAAGCGCTCGTAGAAGCCGACGATCGCTTCGGCCGACTCCGCGACGGCAGTCGGCACGTAGAGGAGCTTCGGCTTCGGCTTGCCGGTGACGCCGAGGACATAGTCGTAGAGCAGCCAGGTCTGCTCTACCGTGTCGCCGCCGCCGCCTAGGCCGACGATGTGCCGCTCCATCGTCACAGACGAGTTTTACCCCGCGCGGCCGCGACGTGCGGTCTGCTTCAATCGTGGCAATGGCCTCGCCGTCGCAGCTGAAAGTCGGAGACCGCTCCTATGAGATCTACCGGCTCGATGCGCTACAGGCCTCTTACGATGTCGCGCGCCTGCCGTACACGCTTCGGGTGCTGCTCGAGAACGTGCTGCGCAACGGCGACGAGGCCGACGTCGAGGCCGTCGCGCGGTGGGACGCCGAGGCCGAGCCGTCGAACGAGATCTCATTCGCACCGTCGCGCGTCCTGCTCCAGGACCTGACCGGCGTGCCCGCCGTCGTCGACCTCGCCGCGATGCGAGATGCGATGGCCGATCTTGGCGGCGACCCGGCGAAGATCAACCCGCTGATCCCGGCAGAGCTCGTGATCGACCACTCCGTTCAGGTCGACGCGTTCGCCTCACGCGGCGCCTTCGACCGCAACGTCGAGTTGGAGTTCGAACGCAACCACGAGCGCTATCTCTTCCTGCGCTGGGGTCAGGAGTCGTTCAGCGGTTTCAAGGTCGTGCCGCCCGGCACCGGCATCTGCCACCAGGTGAACCTCGAGTTTCTCGCTCGCGTCGTCGAGGACCGCGACGGCGTCGCGTTCCCGGACACGCTCGTCGGCACCGACTCGCACACGACGATGGTCAACGGGCTCGGCGTCCTCGGCTGGGGGGTCGGCGGCATCGAGGCCGAGGCCGCGATGCTGGGCCAGCCGCTCTCGATGCTCGTGCCGCAGGTCGTCGGCTTCAAGCTCAGCGGCGCGCTGCCCGAGGGCGCCACCGCAACCGACCTCGTGCTGACGGTGACCGAGATGCTGCGCAAGACGGGCGTCGTCGGGAAGTTCGTCNNGCTGACCGGACGCAGCGCGGAGCGGATCGCGCTCGTCGAGGCCTACTGCAAGGAGAATCTGCTCTGGCACGACCCGGCCGACCACGCGACGTACTCGCAGGTCGTCGAGCTCGACCTCGGCGACGTCGAGCCGTCGCTCGCCGGGCCGCGCCGGCCGCAGGACCGCGTGCCGCTCGCCTCCGCGAAGCAGTCGTTCATCGACACGCTCGGCTCGTTCGGCGTCGGCTATGCGAACGGCTCGTACGACAAGGCGCTGGCGGACACCTTCCCCGCGTCCGACCCGACGACGGAGCAGCAGCCCGGCGGCGAGGAGCTGCCCGACGAAGCGCCCGTGGTCACCGCGATGCACGAGGGCCACCACCGCGTGCCCGTCCAGGGCGCCGACTACGAGCTCGATCACGGCTCCGTCGTGATCACCGCGATCACCTCGTGCACGAACACGTCGAACCCGCAGGTGATGGTCGCCGCGGGCCTGCTCGCGCGCAACGCGGTCAACAAGGGCCTGACGCGCAAGCCGTGGGTCAAGTCGTCGCTCGCTCCGGGCTCGAAGGTCGTGACGCGCTACTACGAGCAGGCCGGCCTGCAGACGTACCTCGACCAGCTCGGCTTCAACACCGTCGGCTACGGCTGCACGACGTGCATCGGCAACTCGGGCCCGCTCGCGGACGAGATCTCCGCCGCGATCACGGAAGGTGACCTCGTGGTCTGCTCGGTGCTCTCCGGCAACCGCAACTTCGAGGCGCGCATCCACCCCGAGGTGAAGGCGAACTACCTCGCGTCACCGCCACTCGTCGTGGCCTACGCGCTCGCCGGGCGCATGGACATCGACTTCGAGAACGAGCCCATTGACGGCGACGTCTACCTGCGCGACATCTGGCCGAGCGCGCGGGAGATCGGCGAGACGATCGCATCGTCCGTGCGCGCCGAGCAGTTCTCCGAGACCTACGACGACGTCTTCACGGGCGACGACGCGTGGCGCGCGCTCGCCGTTCCCGAGGGCGAGCTGTTCCGGTGGGAGCCGGACTCGACCTACGTGCGGCAGCCGTCGTATTTCAAGGGGATGGCGCGCGAGCCGGGCACCGTCTCGGACATCGCAGGCGCGCGCGTCCTCGTGTGGCTCGGCGACTCGGTCACGACCGACCACATCTCGCCTGCCGGCTCGATCAAGCCGGACTCACCGGCGGGCGCGTACCTCGTCGAGCACGGTGTCGAGCGCAAGGACTTCAACTCCTACGGCGCGCGGCGCGGCAACCACGAGGTGATGGTTCGCGGCACGTTCGCGAACGTGCGCCTGCGCAACAAGCTCGTTCCCGGCTCGGAAGGGACGTGGACCGTGCACGTTCCCTCGGGCGACGAGCTGACGATCTTCGACGCGTCGAACCGCTACCTCGCCGAGGGAACGCCGCTCATCGTGCTCGCCGGCAAGGAGTACGGGTCGGGCTCCTCGCGCGACTGGGCGGCGAAGGGGCCGAACCTGCTCGGCGTGCACGCCGTGATCGCGGAGTCGTACGAGCGCATCCACCGCTCGAACCTGCTGATGATGGGGATCCTCCCGCTGCAGTTCCTCTACGGCGAGTCACCGGAGTCGCTCGGCCTCACGGGACGCGAGAGCTTTTCGATCAGCGGTGTCGAGGGCGGCGAGGCGCACGAAGTGACCGTGCGCGCGGACGACACCGAGTTCCGCGCCCGCGTCCGCCTCGACACCCCGCGCGAGCGTGAGTACCTCCAGCACGGCGGCATCCTCCGCTACGTGCTGCGCAAGCTGCTCTCGAACTAGGTCAGTGCGGCTCGTGGCGGACGAGCCACGTTGCGCCGACCACGACCACGATCGTGCCGATCACCCAGACCACGGAGCAGATGAGCACGGTGACGAGCCACAGCGGCATGTCGACGAGAATTGCGCGACAGTGAGCGCGTCGCATCCGCAGAACCCCGCAGGGGACCCCGTGCTCGTCGTCGTGACCGGGCCGCCCGGGTCAGGCAAGTCTGCGATCGCCGCCGCGCTCCGCGCGCGGCTCGGGCTCCCACTCGTCGCGAAGGACACGCTGAAGGAGGTGCTCGGCGAGGCGCTGCACGTCGAGGGCCGAGTGGACTCGCAGCGGCTCGGCGGAGCGATCTTCGTCCTGCTCGCCCACGTCGTGCACGAACTGCTCGCAAACGACGTCTCCGTGATCACCGAGGGCAACTTCACCGCCCAGTCGGCGCTGTTCGCAGACCTGCCGTCAGCACGGATCGTGCAGGTCCACGTCACCGCCGAGCCCGAATTGCTGCGTGCGCGCATGCTCGAACGCGCGGGCGACCGGCACGCCGTCCACTGGGATCGCGAAGCCGCCGACGAGGCAGCAGCACGCGCGGCAACGGGCGAGTGGGCGGCGCTGCCGCTCGCAGGGGAGCTCGTCGAGGTCGACACCACTGCGTGGCCCAATCTGGACGAAATCGCCGCCCGGGTTGCTCAGCTCGTGTAGATTTGCCTAGGCTATGCCTAGGAGCTATACGGCCCGCGAGGCCGCGCAACGACTTGGGATCTCGATCGACACCTTGCGCCGCTGGGACCGCGCCGGCCGCATCCGCACGGAGCGCGACTCGCGCAACCGGCGCATCGTCCCCGGCGTCGAAGTCGAGCGCCTGCGGGCCGAGTCGCGCTCCGGCGGGCTGAGCGCCCGCAACCGCTTCGTCGGCACCGTCTCGCACGTCGAGGTGGACGGGTTGATGGCGCAGGTCGAGATCATGGTCACCGAGCCAACGCGCGTCGTCGCGCTCGTCACGCGTGACGCGGTCGAGGAGCTGGGGTTGAAGCCCGGCATGTCCGCCACCGCACTCGTCAAGTCAACGTCGGTGATGGTCGAGAAGTGAAGCTGCTCGCGATCTTCGCCGCGGCTTCGCTCGCCGGAGTGTTCCCGCAGATCGATAAGGCACCGCGCTACCAGTTCGCGGGCTCCGACCAGCTCGCGTTTCAGATCCTGCAGGGCGCTCCCGCCGACATCTTCGCCGCAGCATCACCGAAGTATCCGCAGCAGCTGTACGCGCAGGGCAAGTGCTCGAAGCCCGCCGTCTTTGCGACGAACACGGTCGTGCTGATCGTCCCGCGCGCGAACCCCGCTCGGATCCACTCCGTGTACGACCTGCGACGCGACGGCATCAAGCTCGTGATCGGGGCAAAAGGCGTGCCGATTGGCGACTACACCCGCACGCTGCTCGCGAAGCTCGGGCTGACGTCGGTGTTGAGCAACGTCGTCAGCGACGAGACCGATGTGAAGCTCGTCGTCGCCAAGGTCGCGCTCGGCGAGGCCGACGCTGGATTCGTCTATCTCACCGATGTGAAGGCGGTTGGCACAAAGGTGATTCGAATCGCCGTTCCCGCCGCCGGCCAGCCGAAGGTGCAGTACGAGATCTGCATCCCCACAACGCGCAAGCACCCGCAGCTCGCCGACCGCTACGTGCGCGAGGTGTTGTCGAAGCGTGGGCGGGCGCTACTGCAGGCCGCCGGGTTCGGTGTGCCGTGAGAGCCATCTTCGCCGTGCTCGCGGCGGTCGCGCTCACATTCCTGGCGCTGCCCGTCATCGCCATCTTTCTGCGCGTCTCGCCCACGACACTCGTACGCGAGCTGGGCGACCCGGTGGCGCGTGACGCCCTCGTCGTCTCCCTGAAGACGAGCGTGTTCGCGCAGGCGCTAATCGTCGTCCTGGGCACGCCGACCGCCTACCTGCTCGCGACGCACCGTTTCCGCGGACGCAGCGTGCTCGTGACGCTGGTCGAACTGAAGGACATCCAGTTGCCNNCGAACTGCCGCTTGTCCTTCCTCCGGCGGTCGCCGGCATCGGGCTCCTCGCCGCCTTTGGGCGAACGGGGCTGCTCTCGACGTCGTTCCCGTTCACCCAGACGGCGGTCGTGCTGGCCGTCGCTTTTGTCGCCGCACCGTTCTATGTGCGCACTGCGATCGCGTCGTTCGAGGCGGTCGATCCGACGCTCGTCGCCGCAGCGCGGACGCTCGGCGCCCACCGCTGGCGCGTGTTCGCGCGCGTCGCGCTGCCGCTCGCGGCAGGCGGCCTCGGCGCCGGCTTGGCGTTGTCGTTCGCGCGCGGCCTGGGCGAGTTCGTTGCGACGATCATGTTCGCCGGCTCCCTCCAACGCGTGACGCAGACGTTGC
>PLDP01000139.1 GCA_003136795.1 Actinomycetota bacterium | reverse complement strand
ATCCTAGCACGCCCTCCGCCGGCACCGCTAGGGTGGGGCTCCAAGCACACCGCGGTCAGGAGGTCGGCATGAAGGGCTCCGACAAGCCGAAGAAGCTGGCGAAGAAGCAGCCTCAGAAGTCACTCAAGGAGAAGCGCAACGAGAAGCGCGCCGCGGCGGCGAAGAAGTCCAGCGGCCTCGGCTAAACCCGAGAAAATCGCCATCCTGCTACGCTCTGTGTACTTCGAGCGAGTACCGGATGCGCCTTCTCGCGCCTCCTCTGCCCGTTCTTTCAAGGTGGAGGAGGTGTAAGTAATGGCAACTGGAACCGTCAAGTGGTTCAACGCCGACAAGGGGTATGGCTTCATCACCCCTGACGAAGGCGGCAAGGATCTGTTCGTCCACCACAGCGCGATCTCGGGCGAGGGCTACAAGTCCCTCGACGAGAACGCAAAGGTGCAGTTCGATGCAGCCGAGGGCGCCAAAGGCCCCGAGGCCCAGAACGTCTCGCTCGTCTCGGCCTAGCGCCGACAAACGGTGTGCGGGGGCACGAGCCCCCGCACCCGCTCTTCCACTTCGACGCGCGCTCGAACGCGCAGGAAGGAGTCGCATGCGCGGCCGGCTGATCTGGTTCAACCCCGAAAAACGCCACGGGTTCATCCGCACCGAGGACGGCGAGCGCTTGCGCGTCGAGGAGGCGGGCTTCGAGCCGGGGCACTTGCTCGGCGACCGTTGTGCGGGCACACATCTCACCTTCGAACGCGAAGAGACGAGCGACAGCGATGCGCACGCCATCAGGGTCACGGTGGTCAACGACCAGTCCGGCGGCCGCGCACGCGCGCGGAGAAGGGGCTAGCCAATGGCATCCCGCAGACCGGAAACGATCGCGAAGCGCGAAAAGGAACAGGCTCGCCGCGAGAAGCGCGAGCGCAAGCAGGCCAAGAAGGACGCCCGCGCACTCGGCGAGCTGCCCGTCACGGACGAAAACGCCGAGCAGGACGAGACCGGCGAGGGCGAAGCGTCGCTAGACGACGTTCAGCTCGACGCGGACGTCCCCGCCGGCGAACCGCTCGACTGAGAACGAGCCGAGGTCGAACGTCGGCGCCCGGCCGAGCGCGAGCTCCGCGAGGTGCTCGCCGATCACCGGGCCCTGCTGAAAGCCGTGACCGGAGAAGCCCGTTGCATAGGCGAGGCCTGCCGGGCTCGCGGCCGCACCGACGAGAGCATTGTGGTCGGGGCTCAGCTCGTAGTAGCCCCACCAGCTCGAGCGGACGCCGAGCTCCTCGAGCGCCGGTAGGCGCCGCGCCGCGATCGGCGCGAGCTCCTCGAGGGATTGCTCGCGGCCGCCGAACGCGAGCGCCGCTCCCTCACGGTGGAAGTAGAAGCCGCTCGAGAAGTCGATCGTCAGCGGCAGCTCGCGCGGGAACGACGGCGCGTCCTCGGTGAAGAACATGAAGCGGCGCTCCGGCGTCACCGGCAGGTCAAAGCCCGCGCTCGCAGCGAGCTCGCGCGACCACACGCCGGCGGCAAGAATCACGCGCTCGGTGCGGATCGTCCCCGCCGCCGTCTCGACGCCGGCCACGTGGCCATCCTCGACGAGGATGCGTGTAGCCGCACACGACTGCTCGATGTGCGCGCCTCGTTCGGCCGCGCGGCGCGCGTAGCCCTGCACGACGAGGTCGGGCGTCACGTAGCCGGCCAGCGGGCAGAGCACGCCCGCGAGGAGGTCGTCGGTCTCGAGTTGCGGCACGATGCCGCGCGCCTCCTCGGTCGTGAGCATGCGCGTGCCGAGGCCGAACCGGTCCTGCAGCGCGAGGTCGCTCTCGAAGCGCGCGACGTCGTTCGCNNATCTCGGCCTCGAACCGCTCGAAGCGCCTGATCGATTCGACGCCGACGCGCACGTTGAGCTCGTCGGAGAAGAGCGTGCGCACGCCGCCCGCGCAGTGGCCGGTCGACCCCGAGGCGAGCGTGTCGCGCTCGACGAGCACCGGCGCCGCGCAGCCCAGCTCGGCGAGATAGTGCAGCGCGGCGGCGCCCATCACGCCGCCTCCGATCACGACCGCCTCGCTCTGTTCCGGCAGCATCGCGCCGAGGCTATCGCGAGACTCCCGGCGATGCCCGATCTGGGAGCACAGCACCGGCGCGGCCGGCTCTTCGTCGCGCTCGCCGCGATCGCCTGGTCGACCGCCGGCCTCCTGCAGCGCGAGCTGACCGTCGATGTGGCGACGCAGCTCGCGGGGCGGGCGATCTTCGCCGTCGTCGGCGTCGGCGGCTACGTCGCCGTTGCCGAGCGCGGACGCGTGCTGCACGCGTTCCGCGCTATCGGGCGTGGCGGGCTCGCGATCGTCGCCCTGCTCGCGGTCTCGTCGGCGTCGTTCTTCGTCGCGCTCAACTATGCGTCCGTCGCGAACGTGCTCTTCATGCAGGCGCTCGCGCCGATCATCGCTGCGGTGCTCGGCACGATGATCGGCGATCGCGTCGCACGGCGCACATGGGTCGCGATGGCGATCGCGCTCGCGGGCGTCTCGCTGATGGTCGGCGGCCCGGGACGGCCGAGCGCAGTCGGCCTGACGCTGTCGCTGCTGATGGCGGTGTCGTTCGCGGCGACGCTCGTGATCACACGCCACAGGCGCGACGTCTCGATGGCGCCGGCCATGTGCCTCTCGCAGGTCGCGGTCTTCGTGCTCGCTGCGCCGTTCGCGCATCCGGGCCAGATCGGAGCGCTCGACGTCACGCTGCTCGCAACGCTCGGCATCGCGCAGATCGGCCTCGGCTTCATCTTCCTGACGATCGGCGGCCGCCTGATCCCCGCCGGCGAGGTAGCGCTGATCACGCTGCTCGAGATCGTCCTCGGCCCGCTCTGGGTGTGGGTGTTCCTCTCGGAGGGGCCGGGCGCCGCGACGCTCGCCGGCGGCGCGATCGTGCTCGGCGCGGTGCTCCTGCAGGCGCGCGGCGGCGCCCCGCCCGAGACCGTCCTTTAGCCCAGAGTCGCGAGGGTGGCGCCGTCGTCGGCGTCCGGTTCGTGCCGCTCGACGAGCGGGTGCCGCGCCAGCTCGTCGCGCACCGCCTTGCGCAGCGCGCCCGTGCCGCGGCCGTGGACGACCCGCACTTCGTGCAGGCCGGCGAGCGACGCGTCGTCGACGAGCCGGCGCACCTGCTCGCGCGCTTCCTGCCCGGAGAGGCCGCGCACGTCGAGCTGGTCGGACGCGTCGCTGCGCGCGGAGGTGCGCACCTGCACGACAGGCGTGCGGTCCTCGGGCACGCGCTCGCGCGAGGGGCGCAGGCGGGCAAGCGGAATGCGCACACGTTGGCCCGCAGCGCCGATCACCTCTGCCTCGTCGCCGCGAATCGACGCGATCGTGCCGCGGACGCCGACGTCGGGCGCCTCCACGGGATCGCCTTCGGCGAGCGCGCCGGTCAGCGGCAGCGGCCCACTGAGATCGCGTAGCGACCGCTCCGCGCGCGTCGCGCGCTCGGTGGCCGACCCGAGCAGGCGATCCTGCTCCGGCTCGCGCTTGTGGCGACGCGCGCTGCGGAGCTCCTCGCGCAGCGCGCGCAGCTCGGACCGCGCCTCGGCGAGCTCGCGCTCGGTCTCGGCGACCGTCTCCTGCCGCGCTTTGTCGGCCGACGCGCGCACGGCGTCGCGCTCGCGCGCGAGCTC
>PLDP01000062.1 GCA_003136795.1 Actinomycetota bacterium | reverse complement strand
ACGCGCCCGGCTCGCCTGGGCGAAAGAGCGGCGCATCGTGCAGGCGCTGCGCCTCGCCGATCCCACCGGCCGCACGCTCCTCGTTGCGAACCTGCATTGCACGAGCTATGCCGGTGACGAGCGGATCGCCGAGGCGGAGCTGCTGCGCGCCGCCTGGTTCGCGGTCTCGGAGGCCCAGTCCGAGGACGTCGTCGTCCTGGCCGGCGACTTCAACGTCACGGCACGCTCGCGCACGCTGCAGGATCTGACCGGCGGAGAGTGGGGGTTCTCCGACGCGGGGCCGGGGATCGACCACATCCTCGTCCGCGGTGCACCCGCGACGCCCCTTCGCCGCTGGCCCGACGAGCAGCGTGAGCACGGCGGCCGCCTTTTGTCCGATCATGCGCCGGTGGAGCTCGAGATCGCATGAACTGGGCCGAGCAGCGCGCGCGGTTCCCGGTGCTCGACCGGTTCGCCTACCTGAACGCGGGCACGTTCGGCCCGCTCGCGCGGACGACGCTCGCTGGGATGGCGGAGCTGCGCGCCTGGGAAGGCGAGCACGGGCGCGGCGGCAAGGCCTACTTCGAGGCGATGATCGAACGCCGCGAGCGCGTGCGCGGGCTCTTCGCGGCTCAGGTCGGCGCGTCCGCCGACAACGTCGCGCTCACCGACTCGACCACCCAGGGCGTGCACGTCGTCGTCACCGGCCTCGGCCTCGCCGACGGTGACGAGGTCGCGACGACCGACGCGGAGCACTTCGGGTTGACCGGTCCCCTGCTCGGGTCGGGCGCGCGGCTGCGCATCGCCAGGGTGCGCGGTGCACGCGCGGCGGACGTCTTCGAGCTGATCCGTGAGCAGGTGACGCCGCGAACGCGGCTGATCGCGATCTCCGCGGTCTCGTGGATCGACGGCGCGGTCTTCCCGTGGCGCGAGCTGCGCGAGGCCACGAACATTCCCGTGCTCGTCGACGGCGCACAGTCGGTCGGCGCGCTCGACGTCGACGTGACCGCGGCCGACTTCTACACGGTCAGCGCGCAGAAGTGGCTCTGCGGGCCCGACTCCACCGGTGCGCTGTACGTGCGCGAGCCTGAGGCGCTGCGGCCGCGGCTCGTCGCCTACCCGAGCGCCGAGTCCTACGACATCGCCGAGGGAACCTGGGCGCCGAAGGCCGGGGCGCGCCGCTTCGATACGGCCTTCACGCCGGCGACGTCGCTCGCCGACTTGCCGGAGGGGCGCTTCGAGCGCGCGCGGGAGCTCGCCGACCGCTGCCGCGACCGCTTGCTCGAGCAGGGCCACGATGTCGTCACCGAGCCCGGCCAGGGCACGCTTGTCTCGTTTCGCTGGAGCGGCGACACCGCTGAGGCTGCTGCCGCGCTCTATGAGCACGGTGTGGTGCTGCGCGAGCTGCCGGGCACCGGCCTGTTGCGCGCGTCGGTCGGCTGGTGGAACGACGACGACGACCTCGACCGGCTCGTCGAGNNTCGCCGGCGATCGGCTGCAGCGCGGCGACGACGTTCGTGATGTGCTCGTCGAGCTCGAGCCCGAGCAGCTCGGCTCCCTCGTAGACGTCGTCGCGCGAGACACCCGCAGCGAACGACGGCTGCTTCAGCTTCTTCTTCACCGACTTCGGCTCGAGCCCCTCGAGCCCGGTGGGACGCACGAGACCGCACGCGTGAATGAACCCGGAGAGCTCGTCGCACGCGAAGAGCGTCTTCTTGAGCGGCGTGTCACGCGGCAGGCCCAGGTGGTTCGCGTGCGAGAGCACCGTCTCGATCACGACCTCCGGGTAACCCTCCTCGCGCAGGATCGGTGCTCCGTCCTGCGGGTGCTTGTCGAGTGTCGGATGGATCTCGTAGTCGAAGTCGTGCAGGAGCGCAGCAACCCGCCAGAGCTCCTCGTCCTCGCCGAACCGCGCGGCATAGGAGCCCGTCGAGGCCTCCACGGCCAGGGCGTGGCGCAGGAGCGCCTCGCTCTTCGTGTAGCGGGTCAGTGTCTCCCAGGCCTGTTGGCGGGTCGGATTCACAGTGGGGCTAGCATAGTGCGCGCCTTGTCCTCGACCATCGTCAGACCTCTGGCCGAATCGTTCGTCATCGAAGGAGGCCATCCGATCTCCGGACGGGTGCGCGCCTCCGGCAACAAGAACGCCGCACTGCCGATCCTCGCGTCCTGCTTGCTCACGGACGAGCCGGTGTCGCTCGCGAACGTGCCGCGCATCCGCGACGTCGGCACGATGCTCGATCTGCTGGCGAACCTTGGCGCCGAATTCGAATGGACCGGCGACAACGAGGTTCGCGTGCACGCCCAGAACATCACGCACGAAGTGGACGCGCAGCTCGCGAGTCGCATCCGCGCGTCGTTCCTGGTCGCGGGGCCGCTGCTCGCACGCCTCGGTCGCGCCAGCGTTCCGCCGCCGGGCGGCGACGTGATCGGCCGGCGCCGGCTCGACCCGCACATCCATGCGTTCGCGGAGCTGGGAGCGACGTTCGAGTATCCGGGGCGCTACGAGCTGAGCGGCCGGCTGAGCGGCGCGCACATCCACATGGACGAGGCGTCGGTGATGGCGACCGAGAATGCGGTGATGGCCGCGTCGATCACGCCTGGCAAGACGATGATCTCGAACGCAGCCTGCGAGCCGCACGTGCAGGACCTCTGCCGGTTCCTCGTCTCGCTGGGCGCGAAGATCGACGGGATCGGCTCGAACGTGCTGCACGTCACGGGCGTCGAGCACCTCGCCGGCGGGTCGCACTCGATCGGCCCGGAGCACATCGAGGTCGGGAGCTTCATCGGGATGGCGGCGGTCACCGGTGGCGACATCACGATCGAGGGAATCGTTCCCGACGATCTCTGGCCGGTCCTGCCGGTGCTGAGGCGGCTCGGCGTCGACGTCGAGCTCGGCGACGACTGGGTGCGGGTGCCGCCGAACCAGACGCTCGAGATCAGAGACGATCTCGGCGGCGCGATCCCGAAGGTGGAGGACGGGCCGTGGCCCGCGTTCCCCGCCGACCTGACGTCGATCGCCGTCGTCGTCGCGACGCAGTCGAAGGGCACCGTGCTGGTGTTCGAGAAGATGTTCGAGAGCCGTCTCTTCTTCGTCGACAAGCTCGTGTCGATGGGCGCCCGGATCATCCTGTGCGATCCGCATCGCGTGGTCGTCACCGGCGCGTCGCCGCTCTACGGCCAGCGCATGTCGAGCCCGGACATTCGCGCCGGCATGGCGATGGTGATCGCCGCGCTGTGCGCCGAGGGAACCTCGACGATCGGCGACGCCTACCAGATCGACAAGGGCTACGAGCGCATCGACGAACGCCTGCGCGCCCTCGGCGCCCACATCGAACGCGTCGAGGGGTAGACCTCAGGCGTAAGGAACCTGGCCCA
>PLDP01000074.1 GCA_003136795.1 Actinomycetota bacterium | reverse complement strand
AGGCGGCGACGCTCGTCGTGTCAAGCCGTGCGTCGCCGGGCAGCGCCGCGAAGCAGCGGCGGAGGTATGCCGTCACCGCGGCCGCATCGTGCGCGCGCACCTTCGCGTCGGGGCAGCTGACCGGCGCCGATCCGCCCGTCCCACGCTGATCGACCATCACGATGTCGCGATACCGCCCGACCCGTGCGAACAGGTCGTTCACCTCTACCGCGGCTTGGCTCGCCGCGCCGCCTGGCCCGCCTTCGAGGTAGAAGAGCGCCCCGGCCGCCGGTCGCGTCGTGGACGGGAGCACCGCGACGTGAAGCTCGATCGACGGACCCGACGGCTTGCTCGGATCCTCCGGCACCGCGACGTTCGCGCACCAGGCCGTGACGTAGCCGCCGTACGTGCACGACACGAAGTGCGCGCGCCACGGATGCGGGCGCACCGCGAGCCAGATCGCGGCGCCGAGCCCCGCGACGACCACGGCCGCGAGCACGAGCACCGATCGGCGCACCCACGGCCGCCGCGGCCGGAGCCGCTTCCCCTCACCCCAGTGGCGAACGAAGGCGTCGCCGGGGGGAGCGCTCACCGCTCTAGTACAGGCCTTCGCGGCGCGCGTATCGCTCCGCGCGCTCGCGGTCGTACTGCTCGGGGTCGAGCTGCGGATCGCTGACCGCCTTGAGGATCTCACCGCCGCTCGGCAGCTCGTCGCGATCGATGTGCTTCTCGGGGTTCCAGAGGTCGGAGCGGATGAGCGCCTTCGAGCACTGGGTGTAGGCCTCTTCGATCGCCACGAGAATGCCGAGCTTCGGCGCCCGGCCGTCGACCGTGCTGTCTGCGAGCAGCTCCTCGTCCTGGACGATCTCGGCGCGGCCGTTGACGCGGAACGAGTCGCCGACGCCGGGGATCAGAAAAAGCAGAGCGATGCGGCCGTCGGCAAGCAGGTTCGTCAGCGAGTCGGCGAGCTTGTTCCCCGGCCGCTCGGGCAGCAGGAGCGTGCGCTCATCGAGGATCCGCACGAAGCCGGCGGGGTCGCCGCGCGGCGAGACGTCGAGACCGCCGTCGGGACTCGCCGTCGCGATGCAGACAAACGGCGAGCGCTCGATGAACTGGCGCGTCAAATCGTTCAGACGGTCGGCGACCTTGCCGGCGACGAGCTCGGACGGTGCGCCGAGGATCGAACGCAACTCCGACTCGCTGGAGATCGGCGGCGCCGTCACACACCGAGCATATCGCTAGGTGCCAGAAAGAAGCAGCAGCGTCGCAGCCTTGAACGGCGCGCTCGACACGGCGATCGACCCCGAGTACGGGTAGTCGAGCATCAGCGCAACGAGCATCGCCGTGCCGACGAGCGCGGATGCTGCACCGATCATCGCGACCTGGATTCCTTCGCCGAACGGCTTGAAGTAGAAGGTCGTCGAGAGCGCGAGCACCGCGCCGAAGAGCAGCATCACCTGGAAGACCACAGGCAGCGACAGGTTCGCGTCGTCGAGCCGCGTGCGCCGCGCGACGACGAGGTCGTTCATTCGTGCCAGTGTTTGCGCGTAGAACGGATTCGAGCCCGACGTCGCACGCGCCTTGTCGAGCGTCGCATAGATGCGGTCGATGGCCTGCCACGCCTGCACGCTCGAACGCCCATGCTCCATCAGCTGCCACTCGTGCGTTCGCACCTCGCGCGCATAGCTGAGCGACTCCTGCCGAATGGTCACGCCGATTCCCGGCAGCCCCTCGCTCGAGCGCAGCACCTGTGCGAGCACGCTTGCTTCCTGTCTCGCATCGCTGTTCGCGCGCGTGAAGTTGGTGTAGAGCTGGCCGATCGTGAACGCGAGCACGAAGCTGAAGAGCCCGGACGAGATCCCGAATGCGCTCGAAAGGCTGCGACTGTCGGCGTGCGTGGCGAGGCTCGGCACGAACCGGCGCATCAGCAGGAAGCCGCCGACGCCGACCACGACCGCTCCGCCGACGATGAGCAGGACGAGGCCCCAGGTCGGGAAGGTGTTCAGGAGCCAGCGATCCACTCGGGCGCATCATCTGCGGCGCCCCGGACGGCGAGGCCCTGGCAACTCGGACGGCGCACCATACGATGGCGCGTGCGATGACGCGCAGGCTCGCACCGTTCTTCCAGAACAGAATCGCCCTCGTCGGCGTCGCCCTGCTCCTGCTCGTCCTCGCAACCGCGATCCTCGGCCCGCTCCTCGCGCCCGGCAACGGCTCGCTGATGTCCATGCTCGCGGACCGCGCCTCGCCGCCGTCCTGGGCGCACCCGTTCGGCACCACGGGCGAGGGCTACGACGTGCTCTCGGAGGTGCTGACTGCCACTCCGCTGACGCTCGAGCTGATCGCCGGCGCCACGGCGATCGCTCTCACGCTCGCGGTTGCCTGCGGCTGCGCCGCCGGAGCCTTCGCCGGTCGCGCCGACACCGTGCTCAGTGCGATCACCGGCGTCTTCCTCGCCATCCCGACCCTGCCGCTCGCGATCGTGATCGCCGGCGTCGTCCCGAAGGGCCGGCACACCGCAGTGGCGACGATGCTGATGATCGGGCTCGGGAGCTGGGCGGCCGAGGCACGCGTGCTGCGCGCACAGGCGCTCGCATTGCGCAGCACGGAGTTCGTCGCCGCCGCGACGACGATCGGCGAGAGCCGGACGCGGATCGTGATCAGCGAGTTCATCCCGAACATGGCGAGCCGCATCGCCGCCGGAGCGTTTTTCATCGCGATCCAGGCGATGGTCATGCTCGCGACGCTCGACTTCCTCGCGTCGCTCTCGCGCGGCCGGTTCGCGCTCGGCGACACGAACGGCTCGACGTGGGGCTCGCTGCTCGCGGTCGCACAGGTCCAAGAGGCGCTCCTGACCGGCTCGTGGTGGGCGTTCACGTTCCCCGCGCTCGCCCTGCTCGTGACCGCCGCGGGGCTCGTCCTCACGATGTACGGGATCGAGCAGCTGGGCGATCCGCGCCTCGCCGGCACGTCGATTCGCAGCCGCCCTCGCTTCAACCTCCGCCTGCGCCTGCCGCGCCTGCCGCGCCCCGAGCTCGCCTCGCCGCTGCCGGCGCTCGGCTCGCTGGTCGGCGCGCTGCCTCACCTCGCCCGCCACCTCGTGCGCCGCTTGCCGATCTACGCCCTCGCCCTCTGGGTCTCGGTCACGGTCTCCTACGCGCTGCCGCGGCTCGCCTGGCGCGGCAGCCTGCGGGCGCCGCCACCTCCGGCGGGATCGTTCTGGGGTGGCTACGGCCGCTTCCTGCGCGACGTCGGCACCGGCCACCTCGGCTTCGGAGTGCCTGGCGTCGCGACGACGGTGGAGAACACGCTGCCCTTCTCGCTCGCGCTCGTCGGCACCGCGACCCTGGTCGCCTTCGCGCTCGGCGGCCTGCTCGGCCTCTTCGCCGCCTGGCGGCGGGGCGGCCCCTTCGACGGATCGGTGACGACCGGCACGGCCGTCCTTTGGACGATGCCCACGTTCGCGCTCGCGGGGCTCGCGCTCGAGTTCCTCTGCGTGCAGTGGCACCTCTTCCCCGTGCAGTGGGCGTACGGCCTCAACCTCGAGCCCGCCTGGAGCTGGCGCTTCGCCGCCAGTGCGTTCCGGCACGCCGAGCTGCCGCTCCTCGTGCTCATCGTCGCGAGCCTCGGCCTGTGGGTGCTGAGCGTGCGCACGGTCACGCTCGGCGTGACGAACGACGACTACGTGCACTTCGCACGCGCGAAGGGCCTCTCGGAGTCGCGGATCATGTTCCGCTACGCCGGCCGAAACGCGCTGCTGCCCGCGCTGACCGGCCTCGCCGTCGCCTTCAGCCTCGCGATCGGCGGGGTGCCTGCGCTGGAGGAGATCTTCAGCTACTCGGGCGGCGGCTTCGCGCTGCAGCAGGCGGCGATGACCGGCAACCTCGTCCTCGTGCAGGCCCTGGTGATCGCGTTCGCCGCCTCGGTCGTCTGTGTCAACGTACTCGCCGATGTCGCGCAGGTCCTGCTCGACCCGCGCCTGCGGACCGCCTAAAACGTCTCGAACGACTCCGGACGATGCCAACATGTGCACGGTCTGTACGGTTAGTGCATGGAGCACCGCAAGCTCGGCCGCACCGGCGTCAGCGTCAGTCCGCTTTGTTTGGGCGCGATGATGTTCGGCGCGTGGGGCAACCCCGACCACGACGAGTCGATCCGCGTCATCCACCACGCGCTCGACGCGGGCATCAACTTCGTCGACACCGCCGACGTCTACGCACGCGGCGAGTCGGAGGAGATCGTCGGCAAGGCGCTGAAGGGCCGCCGCGACTCCGTCGTGCTCGCGACGAAGGTGCACGGGGCGATGCACGACACCGACCCGAACATGAGCGGCAACTCGCGCCGCTGGATCGTNNCCACGAGGAGACGCTCGGCGCGCTCACCGACCTCCAGCGCGCCGGCAAGATCCGCTACCTCGGCTCGTCGACCTACCCGCCGTCGGCGATCGTCGAGGCGCAGTGGGTGGCGGAGAAGCGCGGCCTCGCCCGCTTCGTCTGCGAGCAGCCGCCGTACTCGATCCTCGCGCGCGGCATCGAGACCGAGGTGCTGCCGACCTGCGAGCGCTACGGCATGGGTGTGATCCCGTGGAGCCCGCTGGCCGGGGGCTGGCTCTCGGGCAGGTTCCGCAAGGGAGGCGACGTGACGAGCCATCGCGCCGAGCGGATGCCCGCACGCTACGACCTCTCGATTCCCGGCAACCAGGAGAAGCTCGACGCGGTCGAGCGCCTCGCGCAGCTCGCCGAGCAGGCGGGGATCAGCCTGATCCACCTCGCGCTTGCCTTCGTCATCCGCCACCCGGCCGTGACNNCTGGACGCGATCGACGAGATCGTCCCTCCGGGCACGAACCTGAACGCGGCCGACGCCGGCTGGCAGCCGCCGCACCTGGGTAACGCCGCCTCGCGGCGACGCTAACCGTTCCGTAACGGAGCTCTTAGTGCGCTCTTCGAAAGAGCGCATACGTTGTGACCCATGCTGAAGCTTCCGCTTGCGGTCGCCGTCGCCCTCCTGGCCTCGCTGGTCGTGGCCGGCGCGGCGCTCGCCGACCCTCCCGAGGTGAGCTCGAACTGGTCCGGGTACGTGGCCGTCGCCCCCCTCGGAGCGGCGACGAGCTTCAGCGACGTCACCGGGACCTGGACCCAGCCGACAGCAACCTGCGTCTCCGGCCGCGTCGACGCCGCCGCATTCTGGGTCGGGCTCGGCGGCAACAGCCCCGACTCGCAGGCGCTCGAGCAGCTCGGCACCAGCATCTCGTGCGACGGGAACAGCACGACGCCGGCCTATGCAGCGTGGTGGGAGATCGTGCCGGCGGCCTCCGTCCCGATCCCACTCAAGATTCGCCCCGGCGACGTCGTCAACGCGGCGGTGCTCGTCACCGGGCAGACGGTCACGATGAGCCTCAAGGACCTCACCCGCCATACGCGGTTCTCGAAGACGATGACGCTGACGCAGACGCTCGACGTCTCGTCCGCGGAATGGATCGCCGAGGCGCCCTCGGACTGCTCGACGACCGGCCGCTGCAGAGCCGTGCCGCTGACCCAGTTCGGCAACGTCACGTTCACGAAGGCCGCGGCAATCGGCAACGCGCACCCGGGAACGATCTCCGATCCCCTGGCAGCCGCCAACCCTGTGTGGCTCCCGGCCCCGATCGAGCTGATCAGCGACGGCAACACCGGCCGCTTCTTCGGCACCGGCGATCCGCTCGGGCCGGGCATCGGCGCGGTGCCGGGCAGCCTCTCCGCCGACGGGCGCTCGTTCAGCGTCTCGTGGCAGCCGAACGTCTCGCCGTAGCCAAGGCTTGATCTGTCCCGGCCTACGTCGCGACGTACGCCGGGCCCTGACAAACCTGAAAAGCTGGCGCCATGACACACACCGTCCAGACCCCTGACGGTCGCTCACTCGAGCTGCACGAAGGCGGCGATCCGAGCGGCCTCCCCGTGATCATCCACCACGGCACGCCGAGCTCGGGCCTCCCGTACGCCACGTGGGAGACGCCGGGAATCCGGCTGATCGGCTTCGACCGCGCCGGTTACGGCGGGTCGACGCGCAAACCCGGACGCTCGATCGCGGACGCGGCCGCAGACGTCGAGGCGATCGCCGACGCGCTCGAGCTCGACCGGTTCGCGACGTGGGGCATCTCGGGCGGCGGCCCGCACGCGCTCGCGTGCGTCGCACTCTGCGGGGATCGCCTCACCGCGGCGGCGAGCCTGGCCGGCGTCGCGCCGTGGGACGCCGAAGGGCTCGACTACCTAGCCGGAATGGGCGAGGAGAACGTCAAGGAGTTCGACCTCGTGCTCGCGGGCGAAGAGGCGCTTCGGCCGGCGGTCGAGCGCGACCGCGTCCACATGCTCGAGACGAGCGCCGCGCAGATCCAGGGGGTCTTCGCATCGCTCCTCGGCGCAGCCGACCAGGCCGTCCTCACCGGCGTCCTCGCCGAATGGATTTGCGAGGCCCACAACCACGGGCTCGAGTCGACCGGCGACGGCTGGATCGACGACGACCTCGCGTTCGTCGCGGACTGGGGCTTCGACCTCGGCGCGATCGGCCGCCCGGTGCTCATCCTCCAGGGCGGCGACGACCGTTTCGTCCCGCGCAGCCACGGTGAGTGGCTCGCCGCACACGTATCCGGCAACGAGGCGCGAATCGACGACGCCGACGGGCACCTGACGCTGATCGAGAACCGCGTTCGCGAGGTGCACGAATGGCTGCTCGCGCACAGCTGAACGGGGCTGTCAACGCGAGCCTCCGCAAGGCGATCCTGGCCGCGGCCGACAGCTCGCGCGTGCAGGGGCTCGTCCGCCGCCACGGCATGCGACTCGGCGCGGGACGCTTCGTCGCGGGCGAGACGCTCGACGAGTGCAGCGCCGTCCTCCGCCGGCTGAATGAGCAGGGGCTCGTGGCCAACACGACGCTGCTCGGCGAGGGCGTGCTCGAGCCGACGCAGACCGAGGCCGTCGTCGCNNCGTTCATCCGCATCGACATGGAGCAGTCGCAGTTCGTGGCTGCAACGCTTCGCATCTATCGCAGACTGCGCGAGGCCGGCTGCGACAACGTCGGCACCGTGCTCCAGGCCTACCTCTACCGGACGTCCGACGATCTCGAGTCGCTGCTCGAGCTCGCACCCAACCTGCGCCTCGTGAAGGGCGCATACCTGGAGCCCGAGTCGATCGCGTTTCCGCACAAGGCGGACGTCGACGCCGTCTACGCGCGGCTNNGAGTCGCTGATCGAGCATGCGATCCGCTACGCCGGCGAGCACGAGATCGACCGCAGCCGTTTCGAGTTCCAGATGCTCTACGGCGTCCGCCCCAACCTGCAGCTCGACCTCGTGCGACGCGGCTACAAGGTGCTCGTCGCGACGCCGTACGGCCCCGAGTGGTACCCGTATCTGATGCGCCGCCTCGGCGAGCGTCCTGCGAACCTGCTGTTCTTCGTGAAGAGCGCGCTGCGCGGGTAGCGAGCGGATGGCGTTGATCAGCCGCGTCACGATCCAGGGCTATCGCGGCGCCCGCGATGTCGTCCTCGAGCCGGGCAGGACGTGCGTGCTCGTGGGCGAGTCGTCGTCCGGCAAGTCGACCGTCCTCTCGGCGATCTGGACGCTGCTCGAAGCGGCGGCGCCGATGCCGACGGGCGAGGACGTGTCGCACGGCTACTCGCGCGTGCACGTCGAGGCAGTCGTCGGCGGGCGGACGCTGTTCCTCGACGCTCGCCCACCCGCGAGGCTGAACCTGAACCGCGAAGGCGCGCCGCAGGCGCTCTTCTTCCCCGCCCACCTGCGGCCTTCGACGCTGGTCGCCCGCACCGACTCGCCGGCCGAGCGCGCGATCGGCGTCGTGCGCGACGAGCGGACGGGCGACGGCGGGCTCTCGCTCGTCCGCTCGATCGCGGGGCTGATCAAGGCGCGCGTGCGAGGGCTCGTCATCCTGATCGAGGAGCCGGAGCTCTACCTGAGCCCGCCGGCGCAGCGTCACCTGCACCGTCTGTTGCGGCAGCTCGCGGCGCGCCGGCCCAACCAGGTGCTGTACTCGACGCACGCGCCGGTGTTCCTCGGCGTCGACCGGCTCGAGGAGCTCGTCCTCGTCCGTCACGACGAGCGGACGGGCACGACCCTCCTGCAGCCGGAGGCGCTCTCGGAGCGGCGAACCTTCCGGCTCGTCACCGAGCTCGACGCCGAACGCGCCGAGATCTTCCTCTCGCGCGCCGCGCTGCTCGTCGAAGGCCGCACGGAGAAGCTCGTGTTCCCGTTCGTCTTCGAGGCGCTCGGCCTCGACGCCGACCAGGAGGCGATCTCGGTGATCGACTGCGGCGGCAAGGGCAACATCCCGCTCTTCGCAGAGATCTGCAACGCCTGCGAGATCCCGTACGTCGTCGTGCACGACCGCGACGCGCCGCGCGGCTCGACGCCGGTCGAGGCGGAACGAGTCGCGAACGACACGATCCTCCGCGTGGCGGGCAAGCGCCGCACCGTGATGCTGATTCCCGACTTCGAAGGGGTCACGGGACTGCGCGCCCGCCGCGGCAAGCCTGCGGCCGCGTGGAGGCAGTTCCAGACCGGGAACGGCGACGTCCCGGGGCCGCTCAAGCAGGCCGTCGAGCGCGTTGTCGCTGCTGCGCGCCGTGCCCCGCGGTCGACCCGCGGCGCCTGACTACCATGCCGCGATGCGCTGGCGGAAGCTTCTCGACTGGGCCGTGACGATCGGCGTGGCGCTCGTCTTCGTGCTCGTGTTCGAAGCCGAGGTCGCCAAGCCGTACCGCATCCCGTCCTCGTCGATGGAGCCGACGCTGCACTGCGCGAAGCCCGGTGCATGGTGCGAGGGCCGCTTCAACGACCGCGTGATCGCAAACCGGCTCGCCTACCGCTTCGAGAGCCCGAAACGCGGGCAGATCGTCGTCTTCCACGCGCCTACGGACGCCTGCGGGATCGGCGGCACCTTCGTCAAGCGGCTGATCGGGCTGCCCGGCGACACGGTCAGTGAGGCGCACGGCGACGTTTCGATCAACGGCAAGCCGCTGCACGAGCCGTACGTCGATCCGCTCCTGCGCGACAACGAGTCCGGCACGTGGCACGTGCCGGCCGGCCACTACTTCTTCATGGGCGACGACCGCGAGCACTCGTGCGACTCACGCGTCTGGGGATCGGTGCCGCGCTCGAGCCTCGTCGGGCCGGTGCTGCTCACGTACTGGCCGCCCACCAGCTGGTTCTGAGCCTCTAGTCTCGTAGGCGTGCCGACCTACGACAGCCTGCGCGCCCTGCCGCTCCACGTCGACGGCTACTACCTCGAACCGCTCGAGCGCGAGGTCGCGCGCGAGTTCACGCTGCGTCGCACCGTCGTCGTGCTGCACGGCCGCGGCGAAGAAGGGCGCGGCGAGGAGGTCGACTACGACCCGGCGCAGCAGACGCGGTTCCAGGAGCACGGCGGCGACCTGCCGCTTGCAGGCGAGCACACGCTGGAGTCGTTCTCGCTGCTCCAGTCGGGCCAGACCGAGTACCGCCGCTGGGGGCTCGAGTCGGCCGCGCTCGACCTGGCGCTGCGCCAGGCGGGCGTGTCGCTCGGCGAGGCGATCGGGCGCACGCCCCAACCGCTTCGCTTCGTCGTCTCGACCCGCGTCGCAAGCGTGCCGCGCTGGCTCGAGCTCTATCCGGAGCTGCGCTTCAAGCTCGACCCGGGCACCGACTGGACGGACGAGATCGTCGCGTCGCTTGCGGCGAGCGGTCGCGTCGACACCGTCGACTTCAAGGGGATCTACCGCGGCGAGTTCGGCGCGCCGCCGGATGGAGCGCTCTACCGGCGCATCGTCGCCGCGTTTCCCGACGCGTGGATCGAAGACCCCGCGCTCACGGTCGAGACCTCGGCGATCCTCGCCGAGCACCGCGAACGGATCACCTGGGACGCCGGCATCCACGAATGGACCGACGTCGAGGCGCTGCCGTTCGAACCGCGCGCGCTGAACTGCAAGCCGTCGCGGTTCGGGTCGGTGCAGCGACTCTTCGACTTCTACGATGCGTGCGAGTCGCGCGGGATCGCGCTCTACGGCGGCGGGCAGTATGAGCTAGGCCCCGGCCGCGCGCAGATCCAGCTGCTCGCGTCGCTCTTTCACCCCGACGCGCCGAACGACGTCGCGCCGGACGGCTTCAACGTGACCGAGCCGGTCTCCGGCTTGCCCGAGGCCCCACTCCGGCTCGAGCCGACCGTGGGCTTTCGCGTCTGACGACCGCGCCGTCGAGCGGCGGCAGCGGAGCGAGTGGCTCGAAGCGCGCCTGGAAGAATCGCAGCGTCGGCGGCTCGTAGACCAGCTCGAGCCCCGGCAGCTCGTCGCGCACGGCGAAGACGCGCAGCACGGTCTCGGCCACATAGTCGAGGTGCTCGCTGCTGTAGGCGCGGCGCGGAATCGTCAACCGCACGAGCTCGAGCCCGTCGTAGGGCTCGTCGCCGTGCTGGCCCGAGACGATGCCGCGCTCCATCGAGCGAACGCCGCCCGCGACGTAGATCGCGGCGGCGAGCATCTGCGCCGGAAACTGGTCCTGGGGCAGGTGAGCCAGGAACCGCTTCGCGTCGAGGAAGACAGCGTGCGCGCCGACGGGCTCGACGATCGGGACGCCGGCCTCCTGGAGCAGCCCGGCGAGGTACCGCACCTGGCCGACGTAGTGGGCGACGGTCGGCTCGTCGGCCGCCTCGCGGATCCCCTGGGCGAGCGCCTCCATGTCGTGCCCGGCGAGGCCGCCGTAGTGCGGGAAGCCCTCGTAGACCACGACGAGCTCCCGCGCCTGACGTGCGACGTCGTCGTCGTCGGTGGCGAGGAATCCGCCGATCGGCACGAAGTGATCCTTCTTCGACGAGAACACGGCACCGTCTGCGAGCGAGGCGATCTCGCGCAGGATTTCGTGCATCGGCCGGTCCCCCTGCCCCGGCTCGCGCTCCTTGATGAAGATCGCGTTCTCGGAGGAGCGGGTTGCGTCGAGGTAGAACGGCACGTCGAGCTCGCGCGTGAGCGCGCGGACCGCACGCAGGTTCTCGAGTGAGAACGGCTGGCCGCCGGCCATGTTCAGGCACGCCTCCTGCCGCACGAACGCGATCCGCTCGCGCCCTTCGCGCACGATCAGCTCGCGCAGCTTGCCGACGTCGATGTTCCCCTTGAACGGATGCCGCGACTCGGGATCGCGCGCCTCGGGAATCGAGACGTCCGTCCACACACCGCCGGCCAGCTCGGCGTGCACGCG
>PLDP01000152.1:2096-14014 GCA_003136795.1 Actinomycetota bacterium | reverse complement strand
GTCAACCGCTACAAGCTTGAAGGTGAACCTGAGCTTGAGATATTGAAGATCGACCCGGCACTCGAGCCACAGCAGATCGCACGGGTGCAGGCGCTGCGCGCCGGGCGCGACTCCGTCGCAGTGGAAGCGGCGCTCGCGCGGCTCAAGGACGACGCCGCTCACGAGGGCCGCAACCTGATGGGCCCGATCGTCGATGCCTCCCGCGCCTACGTCACGATGGGCGAGATGTGCGACGCCTTCCGCGAAGTTTGGGGCACCTGGCGGGAAACGCCGGTCTTCTGAGCCTTCCTATACTGCGCGGCGTGGCAGGGAAGATCAGAGTCGTGATCGCGAAGCCCGGGCTCGACGGGCATGACCGCGGCGCGAAGATCATCGCGCGGGCGCTGCGCGACGCCGGGATGGAGGTCATCTACACCGGCCTCCACCAGACGCCCGAGCAGATCGTCGAGACGGCGATCCAGGAAGACGCCGACGCGGTCGGCATCTCGATTCTCTCCGGCGCGCACATGACGCTCGTTCCGCGCATCCTCGAACTGCTGCGCGGCCAGGGCGCCGAAGACCTGCTCGTCCTCGTCGGCGGCACGATCCCACAGGACGACGTCACGGAGTTGAAGAAGCAAGGCGTGGCCGAGGTGTTCACGCCGGGTGCGCCGACGAGCGAGATCGTCGACTTCCTGCAGGGCCGCGTTCCCGTCTAGCGCTAGAGTCACGCGCGCAATGAAGATCGCAGTCTGTGTGAAGGCAGTGCCGGATGCGGCCGCGGGGCGGCGCATCGATCCGGCCACGAACCGCATCGACCGTTCGGTCGAGCTCGCGATCTCCGACTTCGACACCTACGCGGTCGAGGAGGCGCTGAAGCTGAAGGAGGCGGCCGGCGGCGACGGTGAGGTCGTCGTCATCTCGATGGGCCCCGAGAAGGCGATGGACGCGCTGCGCAAGGCGCTTGCGATGGGCGCAGATCGTGCCGTTCTGGTCACGGACTCTGCGCTGGAGGGCGCCGACCTGCTCGGCACGGCGCGCGCGCTCGCGGGCGCGATCGAGCAGGAGAGCGCCGACCTCGTCTTGTTCGGGCAGCAGTCGGCAGACGGCGGCGGCGCGTGTCTCTGGTCGGCGGTCGCAGAGCGCTTGCGGCAGCCCGTGATTTCGCAGGTGAGCGAGCTCACGAACGAGGGTGGGTCGGTCACCGGCAAGCGCCAGACGGAGTTCGGCTACGACACGATCCGCGCGCCGCTCCCCGCGGTGATCGCCGTGTCGGACTCGATCAACACGCCGCGTTATCCGTCTCTGAAGGGGATCATGGGGGCGAAGAAGAAGCCGCAGGACACGCTGTCGGCCGCCGACGTGGGCGGCGCGGCGGCTGCGGGCACGACGGTGACGGCGCTGAGCCCGCCGCCGGCCCGGGGCGAGGCGCGCAAGATCGAGGACGACGGCAGTGCCGCCGACCAGATCGTCGAGTTCCTCGCAGAGAAGAGGCTCGTCTGATGGCCGGCACGCTGGTCTTCCTCGAGCATCACGAGGGCGCGATCCAGAAGGGCTCGCTCGGGGTGCTCGCCAAGGCGGTGCAGTTGGGCGGCGACGTGACCGGCGTGCTGATCGGCTCCGGCGTACGTGGGATCGCCGAGTCGGCGGGCAAGTTCGGCGCCGCGACCGTCTTCGTGGCGGACGACGAGCGCCTGGCCGCGCCGTTGCCGCAGACGCGCATCGACGTGCTCGCGAAGCTCGTGCGCGACGAGGGGTTCGACACCGTCCTCTTCGCGCAGTCGGTGCTGGCCGCCGACATCGCTGCCGGCCTCGCCGCGCGTCTCGACGCGGGCCTCAACTGGGACCTCGTCGACCTGAGCGCCGACGCGGTCGGAAAGCGACCCGCGCTCGCCGACTCCGTCGTCGTCGACGTCGGCTGGTCGAGTGACGTCAAGCTCGCGATCTTCCGTTCCGGCACCTTCGACGCGAACGAGACAGGCGGCAGCGCCGAGGTGAAGGACGCGGCGGTGGAGCTCGAAGACTTTTCGACGCAGGCGCAGATGGTCGACCAGGCGCACGCCGTGCAGCAGGGACCGTCGATCGAGGATGCCGACGTGATCGTCGCCGGCGGTCGCGGTCTCGGCGAGCCCGAGAAGTTCGCGCTCGCCGAAGAGCTTGCGCAGGCGCTCGGCGGTGCGGTTGCCGCGACGCGCGCGGTCGTCGACGCCGGCTGGTACCCGTACTCGGCGCAGGTCGGGCAGACGGGCAAGACGGTCTCGCCGAAGCTCTACGTCGCGCTCGGCATCTCCGGCGCGATCCAACACAAGGTGGGGATGCAGGGNNCGCAAGTCGTGAGCGTCCGTCCAGCTGACTTTCCGGCGCCGTGGTCTGCGTCGGAGGCGATCGCGCCGCCGACCGATCCGGTCGACGAGCGCATCGACGTCGGCTTCCTGATCGTCGGTGCGGGGCCTGCGGGCCTGGCCGCCGCGATTCGCCTCGGGCAGTTGCTCGAGGAACATCCCGAGACGGCGGAGCGGCTCGGCGACGTGCCGGTTGCGGTGCTCGAGAAAGGGAAGGCCCCCGGTTCGCACCTGCTCTCCGGCGCGGTGGTCAATCCGCGCGGGCTGCAGCGGCTGTTCAAGGGCCGGAAGCGCATCGACGAGATGCCGTTCTACGGCGAGGTGGAGGGCGAGTCGGTGCTCTTCCTGACGAAGCGGCATGCGCTGCGCATCCCGACCCCGCCGACGATGGTCAACCACCGCAACTACGTCGCGTCGCTGTCGCAGCTTGGGCGCTGGCTGGGTGACGAGGCCGAGGCGCTCGGCGTCACGATCCTGCCGGAGACGTCGGCCGAGCAGCTGCTCGTCGACGGAGGGCGTGTGCTCGGCGTGCGCACCGGCGACCGTGGCCGCGGGCGTGGCGGGGAGGAGCTCGGGAACTTCGAGCCGGGCTCGGACATCGCCGCGCGCGTGACGATCCTCGCCGAAGGGACGCAGGGGCACCTGACCGGCGCGGCGCTCGACCATTTCAGGCTGCGCAGCGACAACCCGCAGGTGTGGGCGCTCGGGGTCAAGGAGGTGTGGAAGGTCGCGAAGCCGTTGCGCGAAGTCGTGCACACGATGGGCTGGCCGTTGCGCGGTGGGCGCAAGTACCGCGAGTTCGGCGGCTCGTTCATCTACCCGATGGGCGAGGACATGGTGACGGTCGGCCTGGTCGTCGGGCTCGATTACCGCGACGCGGAGCTGTCGGTGCACGATTTGTTGCAGGAGCTGAAGACGCATCCGCGCGTGCGGAAGATCCTCGAAGGTGGCGAGCGCGTGCAGTGGGGCGCGAAGACGATTCCGGAGGGCGGTTTCGTCGCGCTGCCGAAGAAGCTGCACGCGCCGGGGCTCCTGATGTGCGGCGACGGTGTCGGGTTCGTCAACGTGCCGGCGCTCAAGGGAATCCACTATGCGATCGAGTCGGGCCGTCTCGCTGCGGAAGCTGCGTGGCGAACGCTCGAGCGTGGAGCGTCGTCCCGTGACGCGCTTGCGTCCTACGACGAGTCGGTGCGCGAGTCGTTCATCTGGAGCGACCTGCAAGAGGTGCGGAACATGCGCCAGGCCTTCGGGCGCGGCTTCTACGCCGGCGGTGCGCTGGCGAGCGCGATGACGGCCACGAAGGGGAAGTTCCCGCCCGGTGATCTGGAGACGGAGCGGGACGCCGAGCAGTCGCTGATCGCCACCGATCGCGCGAAGTCGTATCCGGCGGCGGATGGTGTGCTGACGTTCGACAAGTTGTCGAGCGTGTTCGCGTCGGGCAACCGCACGCGTGACGACCAGCCGAACCACATTCGCGTCCAGACGAAGGTGCCGCGCGAGCTCGCGGAGCTGTGGGCGCGGATGTGCCCGGCGCAGGTCTACGAGGTCGGCGAGGCCGACGGCGAGGGCACGGTCGCGGTGAAGCTCGCGCCGTCGAACTGCGTCCAGTGCGGCGCCATCACGGCGAAGGGCGGCCGGCTGACGCCACCGGAAGGCGGCAGCGGCCCCGAGTACACGCTCACGTAACCCGTTGATCACCTCGGCTGACAATCCTCGGGTCAAGGACGTCTTGCGGCTGCGGAAGTCGCGGGAGCGGCGGCGGGACGGATTGTTCGTCGCCGAAGGGGTGCGCGAGGTCGAGCGCGCGCTCGAAGCCGGGCTCGCGCCGCGCGCGCTCTTTGTCGCTCCCGAACTGCTCCCGGAGTGGACCAGGGCCGGCGCCGAGGAGGTGAGCGCACGCGTGCTCGCCAAGATGGCCTACCGCGCCGAGCCCGAAGGGCTGCTGGGCGTCTTCGAGGCGCCGCGACGCGAGCTGCCGCCCGACGCGACGCTCGTGCTCGTCGCCGTGAACATCGAGAAGCCCGGCAATCTCGGCGCGATGGCGCGCACCGCGGACGCCGCCGGCGTCGACGCGCTGCTCATCGCCGGTCCCAACTTCGATCCGTGGAACCCGAACGCGATTCGCGCGTCGACCGGTGCCGTCTTCACGCTCCCGATCGTCGAAGCGACACACGCCGACGTCGCCGCGCTGCCGCACCGAAAGATCGCCGCCGTGCTCGGCGCGACACGAGCGCACACCGAGCCCGACTACACGCAACCGACCGCGTTCCTGATCGGCGCAGAGGACGCCGGTCTCGACGACACGTGGCGCGAGCTCGCCGATGAAGAAGTCGAGATACCGATGAGGGGAACCGCCGCGGACTCGCTGAACGCGAGCACCGCGGCGGCGGTACTCCTCTTCGAAGCCGTGCGCCAGCGGACTACGGTTCCGTCGTGATCCCGACTCGCGACGACGTCGAGCGCGCACGCGCAACGATCGGCGACAGGCTCCCCAGAACGCCGCTGCTCACGAGCCGCACCCTGAACGCGCGCCTCAAGTGCGAGCTCTTCCAGCGCACCGGCTCGTTCAAGGCGCGCGGCGCGCTGAACAAGATCAGCAGCCTGACGGCCGAGGAGAAGGCGCGCGGCGTGATCGCGATCAGCGCCGGCAACCACGCGCAGGCGACCGCCTACGCAGCCGCCGCGGAAGGGATCGACGCGCTGGTCGTGATGTGGCAAGGCGCCTCCGAGCAGAAGATCACCGCGACGCGCAGCTACGGGGCGGAGGTCGACCTCGAGGCGACCGGCCCCGGCGATGCGTTCGCGCGGCTCGAAGCGCTGATGGAAGAGACCGGGCGCACGCTCGTTCACCCCTTCGACGATCCACTCGTCCTCGCGGGCGCCGGCACCGTCGGGCTCGAGATCGAAGAGGACGCGCCGGACGCAGACGCGATCATCGTGCCGGTGGGCGGCGGCGGTCTCGTATCCGGCATCCAGATCGCCGTCGGCGCGCGCACCCGCGTGATCGCCGTCGAGCCGGAGACGAGCACTGCGCTCCACACCGGCCTCGAGCACGGCGAGCCGACCCATGTCACGCCGACGTCGATTGCAGACGGCTTGAACGCGCCGTTTGCCGGGCGGCTTCCCCTCGAGATCACGAAGAACCTGGAGCGGGTCCTCGTCACGGACGCCGAGATCGAAGAGGCGTTCCGCTTCCTCTACGCCCGCACGAAGCTCGCCTGCGAACCGGCCGGGGCTGCGGCCACCGCCGCGTGGCTCGCGGGCAAGATCGAGGCGGAGCGACCGGTGCTTTTGGTGTCGGGCGGCAACGTCGCCAGGGAAACCGCCGCTGCTATCCTGGCCCGGCAATGAAGACCGACATCCATCCCGATTACGTCCTCGCATCGGTGCACTGCAGCTGCGGGAACACGTTCACGACGCGTTCCACGAAGCCCGAGCTGCACGTCGAGATCTGCTCGAACTGCCACCCGTTCTACACCGGCAAGCAGAAGCTCGTCGATACGGGCGGCCGGGTGGAACGCTTCCAGCGGCGGCTCGAGAAGGCCGAGCGCGCAGCGCGCGCGTCGTCCTAAGCCATGGCACAGGCCATCGGAGGACAGGCCGTCCTCGAGGGCGTGATGATGCGCGGTCCGCGCAACTGGGCGGTCGCCGTGCGCAAACCGGACGGCGACATCGCGCACGTTGCGCGCACGATCGATCCACTCGCCGCGCGCCACTGGGCGCTGCGGCTGCCGGTCGTCCGCGGTGTGGTCGCACTCGGTGAGAGCCTCGCGATCGGCTTCCGCGCACTGAGCGTCTCCGCGACGTACGCCGCGCAGGAGGAAGACGAAGGCGACGGGGAGCCGGCCGAGCTCGGCCGCTGGGCGCTCGCGTTTGCATTTCTCGTCGCGATCGGCTTCGCAGTGATGATCTTCAAAGTCGGCCCGGCGCTGCTCGCCGACCTGTTGCCGATCTCGAACGGCGGCTGGTTCGTGCTCGTCGAAGGCGTCATACGCGTCTCGGTCTTCGTCATCTATCTGACGGTCCTCAGCTTCATCCCGTCGCTGCGGCGCGTGTTCCAGTACCACGCCGCCGAGCACAAGGCGATCAACGCCTACGAGGCCGGTGAGGAGCTGACCCCGGAGATCACGCAGCGCTATTCGTTGATCCACCCGCGCTGCGGCACCGCATTTCTGCTCTGGGTGATGGTCGTCAGCGTGTTCGTCTACGCGCTGCTCGGTCGCCCTGTCTGGTACTGGCTGATCGTCAGCCGCATCGTGCTGCTGCCGGTGATCGCCGGCATCGCGTACGAGCTGATCCGCTTCGCCGGGCGCCACTCGGAGAATCGAGCGCTGATGACGTTGCTCGCACCGGGCCTATGGCTGCAGCGCCTGACGACGCGCGAGCCGACGCTCGACCAGCTAGAAGTGTCCATTCGCGCGCTGCAGGAAGTCCTGGAGCGCGAGGGCCGGGCTGAACCGGCAGACCGACGTGTGGAGGTGATGGCGTAATGGCAACGGATCGCAAAGCTGAAGTCGTCTGGCAAGGCGACCTGATGAACGGCGGCGGCACCATCGAGACCGTGACGAGCGGCGCGTTCGCTCCCCTCGAGGTCTCGTGGGCGTCGCGCTCGGAGGCGCCGAACGGCAAGACGAGTCCCGAGGAGCTGATCGCCGCGGCCTGGGCGTCGTGCTTCGCGATGGCGCTCTCGGCAGGGCTCGCGAAGGGCGGCAACCCGCCGGAGAAGCTCGAGACCTCCGCGACGGTGACGTTCCAGCCGGGCGAGGGGATCACGAAGGGCGCGTTGACCGTCCGCGGCACCGTGCCGGGAATGGACGGCGACGCCTTCATCGAGGCTGCGGAGACGGCGAAGCAGGACTGCCCCGTCTCGAAGGCGCTCGCGGGCATCCCCGAGACCTCGCTCGACGCTTCTCTCGCCTAGGGCAGGCACACTGCGGCGATGGCCGCACTCGACGATCTGATCGCGGAGCTCGACCGCTCCTACGAAGAAGCGCAGGCGCGCCTGTCGGACCCTGCCGTCTACAACGACCACCGCGAGGCGGCCGACGTCGGCCGGCGGCTGAAGGAGCTCGAGGGCCCGTACAAGCTCGCGCAGCAGTGGAAGCAGGCGCGCGAAGACCTCGAAGCGGCGCGCGCCGACTCCGAGCTCGCGGAGATGGCCGCCGGCTACGAGGCCGACGTCGAGCGGCTCGAGGAGGAGCTGAAGCTCGCGCTCGCCGAGCGCGACCCGGCCGACGACAAGGACGTGATCGTCGAGATCCGCCAGGGCGTCGGCGGTGACGAGGCGGCGCTCTGGGCGGCGGAGCTGCAGCGGATGCTGCAGCGCTACGCGGAGAAGCGCGGCTTCAAGTTCGAGCAGATCGAGACGAACGCGAACGACGGCGGCGGCTTGAAGGAAGGCGTGTTCGCCATCAAGGGCGACGGCGCGTACTCGATCTTCAAGTTCGAGGGCGGCACGCACCGCGTGCAGCGCGTGCCCGAGACCGAATCGGCGGGGCGCATCCACACCTCCACCGCCACGGTCGCGGTGATGCCCGAGGCCGATGACGTCGACCTCGAGATCGACGAGAGCGATCTGAAGATCGACGTCTTCCGCTCATCCGGCCCCGGCGGCCAGTCGGTGAACACGACCGACTCCGCCGTGCGCATCACGCACGTGCCGACGGGCATCGTCGTCGCGATGCAGGACGAGCGCTCGCAGTTGCAGAATCGCGAGAAGGCGATGCGCGTGCTGCGCGCGCGGATCTTCGAGGCCGAGCGCGAACGGCAGGCGGCCGAACAGGCGGCGGCACGAAGCGCGCAGGTCGGGACGGGCGCGCGCGCGGAGAAGATCCGCACCTACAACTTCCCCGAGAATCGCGTCACGGATCACCGCGTCAAGCTGACGACGCATCGCCTCGACCAGGTGCTCCAGGGCGACCTCGAGGAGTACACCGACGCGCTGATCTCGGACCAGCAGCGCCGCGCGCTCGAAAGGTGACGCTCGCAAACCAAGCGGCTCCGGCGGCCGCGTGGTGGTGCGTGGCCGGAGGGGACAGTGTGAGTGACACGGCCCCGGAAGGCCGCGTGCCGCCACGTGGCCGAGGCCCGCGCGGAGCCGGGCTCCGCCCGGCGGGAGCGCGGGCCGGCCGGTGACGCTTGGTGAGGTTCTCAAAGGCGCGACCGACTATCTCGCGAGCCGTGGTGTCGAGAGCCCACGCCGCGACGCCGAGCTGCTGCTGGCGCGCGCGCTCAGGCTGTCGCGGATCGAGCTGTACACCCAGTACGACCGGCCGCTGACCGACGCCGAGCGCGCAGCCGCCCGGGCGCTCGTGCAGCGTCGCGGGAAGCGTGAGCCGCTCGCGTACGTGCTCGGCGACTGGGACTTCCGGCGGTTGACGCTGAAGACGGATGCGCGCGCGCTCGTGCCGCGCCCCGAGACGGAGATCGTCGTCGAGCGCTGCCTCGCGCTGCTCGAGGCGATCGAGTCGCCGCGCGTCGTCGACGTCGGCACCGGCAGCGGCGCAATCGCGCTCGCGATCGCGCAGGAGCGGCTGAACGCCCGCGTTTGGGCGACGGACAGCTCGCCGGCGGCACTCGAGCTGGCACGCGAGAACGCCGAGGCGAACGACCTCGCAGTCGAGTTCCGGGAAGGCGACCTGCTCGCGGGCCTTGACGGGCCGTTCGACCTCGTCGTCTCGAACCCACCGTACGTCGAAGCGGGCGAGCTCGACGCGCTCGAGCCCGAGGTGCGCGACTGGGAGCCGAGGGAAGCGCTCGTCGCCGACGGGCAGACCGAGCGGCTCGTCCACGACGCGCAGCGGGTGCTCGTCGGCTGGCTCGTCCTCGAGGTGCACGAGGCTCGTGCGAGAATCGTTTCGCAGGATCTCGAAGCGGCGGGGTATGCGAGCGTCGCGATCGTGCAGGACCTCGCGGGGAGAGACCGAGTCGTGGAGGCGTGGTGGGGGACGACGCAGTCGACGCACTGATCGACGCCATCCGGGCCGGCCGGCCGGTGCTGTTGCCGACCGACACCGTCTACGGCCTCGTGACGAGCGCGGACCGCGAGGACTACGCGACCCGCGTTTACCGGCTCAAGGGCCGGCCGGAGACACAGCCGAGCGCGCTGCTGGCCGCCGACCTCGACACGCTGTTTGAGTGCCTGCCGGAGTTGCGCGGCCGCTCCGAGGCGATCGTGCGCGAGCTGCTGCCCGGGCCGTACACGCTCGTGCTCCCGAACCCAGCTCGGCGCTACCGCTGGCTGACCGGGAACCGCGGCGAGTCGATCGGCGTCCGCGTCCCCGAGCTGCTGCCCGCTGCGCAGAAGGTGCTGGCCGCGGTGGGCTGCGTGATGGCGACGAGCGCGAACGAGCCGGGCGGCCCGAATCCCGCCTCGCTCGACGACGTTCCCGAGCGCATCCGCTCGGCGGTCGCTGCCGAGCTCGACCTGGGCCGGCTGCCGGGCACGCCGTCGACCGTGATCGACTTCAGCCGCGCCGAGCCGTACGTGATCCGCGACGGCGCAGCGCCGGCCGCCGACGCGATCGAACGGGTCCGCGCCGCGCTGCCCGGTTGAGCCACTACGATCCGCCTCGATGGCGGTCGCGCAGCAGACATTCGAGGAGCTCCGCACGGCGGGGCTCGCCGACGTCGATCCCGAAATCGCCGAGCTGCTCGGCCGCGAGCTCGAGCGCCAGCGCGGCCAGATCGAGCTGATCGCCTCCGAGAACTTCACGTGGCCGAGCGTGCTCGAGGCCGTCGGATCGGTTCCGACGAACAAGTACGCCGAGGGGTATCCGGGCAAGCGCTACTACGGCGGTTGCGAGGTCGTCGACGAGATCGAAGAGCTCGCGCGCGGCCGCGCGAAGGAGCTGTTCGGCGCGGAGCACGCGAACGTGCAACCGCACGCGGGTGCGCAGGCGAACATGGCGGTGTACTTCGCGGTGCTGAAGCCCGGCGACCGCGTGCTCGCCCTCTCGCTTGACCACGGCGGCCACCTGACCCACGGCCTGAAGGTGAACTTCTCCGGGAAGCTCTACGAGTTCCACCACTACGGCGTCTCGCGCGAGACGATGCAGGTGGACTACGACGAGGTGCTCGCGATCGCGAAGGACGTGCGCCCGGTGCTGATCGTCTGCGGCGGCTCGGCGTATCCGCGCACCGTCGAGGCCGACAAGTTCCGCGAGATCGCCGACGAGGTCGGGGCGCTCCTGATGTGCGACATGGCGCACTTCTCGGGCCTGGTCGCCGCCGGCCTCCATCCGAATCCGGTGCCGCACTGCGACTTCGTCACCTCGACGAGCCACAAGACGCTCGCCGGCCCGCGCGCGGGCTTTGTCCTCTGCCGCGAGGAGCACGCGACAAAGGTCGACCGCGCGAACTTCCCCGGCATGCAGGGCGGCCCCCTGATGCACGCGATCGCGGCGAAGGCGGCGTGCTTCCGCATCGCGATGACGAGCGCGTTCAAGGACTACCAGGGGCAGATCCGCGCGAACGCCGACCAGCTCGCGGCGACGCTGATGCAGGGTGGCTACGACGTGCTGACCGGTGGCACCGACACGCACCTCGTGCAGCTCGACCTGCGCGCCACCGAATGGACCGGGCTCGCCGCACAGGAGCGCCTCGAGGAGTGCAGGCTGACGGCGAACCGCAACACGGTGCCGTTCGACGAGCGCCCGCCGATGGTCGCCTCGGGCGTGCGCCTCGGAACGCCGGCCGCGACGATGCGCGGCTTCGACGCCGACGATTTCGCGGAGGTCGGTGCGATCATCGTCGACTCGCTGAACGAGACCTCGAGCGTCGACGAGCTCCGCGCCCGCGCGCTCGCGCTCTGCGACAACCGCCCGNNGTGCACTTCCGCAAGCTGGTGGAGGAAGTCACGCTGCTCCTCACCTACGAGGCGACGAAGGACCTGCCGACCGAGGACGTCGACATCGAGACGCCGCTCGAGGTGCATCCGTTCCCGCGCATCTCCGGCAAGAAAGTCGCCGTGTGCCCGATTCTGCGCGCGGGCCTCGGGATGCTCGACGGGGTGTTGATGTTGATCTCGGGCGCGCGCGTCGGCTTCATCGGCCTCTATCGCAACGAGGAGACGCTGCATCCGGTCGAGTACTACGTGAAGCTTCCGTCCGACGTCGCGGACCGAGACGTGATCCTGCTCGACCCGATGATCGCGACCGGCAACTCGACGGTGCATGCAGTGAATCTCGTCAAAGCGGCCGGCGCGACGAGCGTGCGGCTGATCGCGATCATCGCGGCGCCCGAGGGGATCAAGAACGTCACGGACAGCCATCCGGACGTTCAGATCGTCGTGGCCGCCATCGACCGCGGTCTGAACGAGCACGGCTACATCGTCCCGGGTCTCGGCGACGCGGGAGACCGCCTCTACGGCACGAAGTAACCTGGGGCCATGGTCTGGGACGAGCTGACGGACCACCTGCAGGTGCTCTACGGCGCGGCGGCCGCGCTCGCGATCGTCCTAGTGCTCACGCCCGCCGTCGGCGCGAGCGCACGCTACCTCCGGCTGATCGAGCGCAAGCCTGAGGGCGAGCGGGAACGTCCCACGATCCCGCGGCTCGGCGGCCTCGCCCTCTTCCTCGGCGTCTTCGTTCCGTCGCT
>PLDP01000152.1:0-2085 GCA_003136795.1 Actinomycetota bacterium | reverse complement strand
GCCGCCGCGATCCCGACCGGCTTCGGCGTCTACGTGCACGCGTTCACGTTCCCGATCGTCGGCGTGCACAGCCTGCCCACAGCGGTCGGCGTGTCGCTGACGGTGCTCGGGATCGTCGCGGTGATGAACATGGTCAACTTCCTCGACGGGCTCGACGGGCTCGCGGCCGGCGTGTGCGCCATCTCCGGCGCGACCTTCTGCGTGATCGAGTTGTCGCGCGCCCAGATCGGCGCCGCCGTGCTCGCGGCGATCGTCGCAGGCGCGTGCCTCGGCTTCCTGCGCCACAACTTCTATCCGGCGCGGATCTTCATGGGCGACTCGGGAGCGATGCTGCTCGGGTTCACCCTGGCGGCGATCTCGGTGCAAGGCCTCCTGAAGACGGCGGCGTTGGCGACCCTCGTCCTGCCGCTGCTCGTGCTCGCGGTGCCGGTGCTCGACACGTCGTTCGTCGTCGCGAAGCGGCTGAAGAGCGGCCAGCCGATCTACATCGCGGACGCGCGGCATCTACATCACCGCTTCATGCGGCTCGGCTATTCGCAGCGGCGCGCTGTCGTCTACCTGTGGACGTGGTGCGCGACGCTCGCGCTCGCAGCGCTCGCAACCCGCTTCGCGCCGCCGCACCATCACGGCCACTGGAGCGAGACGAACGTCGCGATCGATGCGGCCGCCGGGCTGGCGGCGCTCGCCTTCTCCTTCTACGTCGTCTACCTGCTCGAGATCGTCAAGCTCGCAAACCGTCGCCCGCGCCGTCGCGACAGCGCCTCCAAGGCCGCCTGACCCGCGTCACAAGCGCCGCCCGGCCACCCGTTGGAGAGGCGAAAACCGGTGTCACAAGCCCTGGTATGCTCCGCGCCGGTGCAGCCCCCGCGATCGACGTTCTCCCTCGCCGGGGCCGGCAGCGTGCTCATAGGCTTCACCGCAGCTTGCGTCGTTGCGGGCACGCTGATCGGCTGGGCGGTGGGGAGCCTCGGTTACGGGCTCGCCTTCGGCGCCGTCGTCGGTGTTCCCGTCGGCGTCGCCGTCACCGTGATCCGCTACCGCAACATCTGATGCCCAACTCCTGGACCGAGCCACGCACGGCCCCGCCGACGTTCCTGCCTGTGATCGCGGGTGCGATCGTGATCGGCTTCGCATTGCCGGTCTTCCTCATTGCCGGTTGGCGCATCACAGGATGGCTGCTCGGCGCGGTGCTCTGGGTCGGCTCGGAGGCTTTCGGTGCGGTCCTGGCACGGCTGCGAACCCGAACGGGTAACCTGGCCGCCGCAGGCGTGGTGGCTTTCGGAATGCTCTTTCGCGCGATTGCCGTGATGGTGGTCGTCTTCGCCGTCGCCGTGTCCGACAAATGGCTCGGACTGGCGGCCGCGTTGACGTACGCCGCCGGCTACTCCGCCGCGCTAGGCCTGCAGCTCGTGGCCTACTACAGCGGCCCAAAGGCGGATGCCGCCGCATGAAGCGCGCGCTGATCACGCTCAGCACGATCGCGCTGCTCCTGCCGGCAAACGCGTTCGCGCGCGGAACGTTCGACCCCACCAAGGAGTTCGTGCAGCACGAGTGGGTGCCGATCCACCTCGGCCCGCTCAACCTCTCGATCACGAAGGCGGTCGTCTACCTGATGCTCTCGAGCCTGGTGACGATCCTCTTCGGCCTCTTCTTCATGCGCACGAAGATCGGCCGCAAGCCCGGCCGGAGGGAGACGGTCGGCGAGATGGTCTACGAGATCGCCCAGACCCAGATCGCCGAGCAGGGCCTGCCCTCGAAGGCGATCGGGCGCTGGTTCCCGTACGTCGCGACCCTGATGCTCTTCATCTTCATCGTCAACTTCCTCGGCTTCATTCCGCTGCCGCTGACCGGGGAGACGTGGCACGGCGTCCCGACGTGGGGGATCTACGCCGCCACGAGCTCGATCTCCGTCACGCTCGCGCTGGCGCTCCTCACCTTCTTCTTCACGCACTTCGAGGGCATCCGCTGGAACGGGCCGGTGCGCTACTTCAAGAGCTGGATTCCCGAGGCGCCGAAGCCGCTGCTCGCGCTGATCGTGCCGCTCGAGATCCTCGGCCAGTTCATGCGCCTGATCTCGCTCTCTGT
>PLDP01000205.1 GCA_003136795.1 Actinomycetota bacterium | reverse complement strand
TCACCGGCACCCTCGCCGGTGTCGCGATCGGCAACCCCGCCTCGGTGACGATCAGCCCCGCAGCGCCTGACGCCGGCCAGTCGACCGTCGTCGCCGCGAGCGGCTCGGCCAGCACCGACTCGGCCGGCACGACCATCACGGTCACCGCCGAGGACGCTTTCGGGAACCTCGACGCGAATGCGAGCGTCACCCTGGCCGCCGGCAGCGGCAACTCCTCGATCAGTCCGGTGCTCGGCACGACGACGAACGCAAGTGGCGTCGCGACGTTCACCGTCTCCGACACCGTTGCCGAGCCCGTCACCTACTCCGCGACCGCCGCCGGCACGCTCGTCACCCAGACCGCCGGCGTCCAGTTCCTGCCGGGCGCAGCCGCAGCATCGACCAGCACGATCGCCGCGGCGCCCACCTCGCTGACCGCCGGCTCGACCTCGACTGTCACCGTCCACGCCAAGGACCAGAACGGCAACGCGCTGACCGCCGGCGGCGACACCGTGGCGCTCGCAACCGACCTCGGCTCGCTCACCTCCGTCACCGACAACAGCAACGGCACCTACACCACCACCCTGAGCTCGCTGCAGTCCGGCACCGCGCATGTGAGCGGCACGATCGGCGGCGCCTCGATCACTTCGAGCGCGACCGTCGTCTTCGCGCCGGGCGCACCCAACGCGGCGCACACGACGATCTCGGCCACCCCGTCGGTCATCAACTCCGACGGCTCCTCGGGCACCGCGACGGTCACCGTGCGGCTGAAGGACGTGAACGGCAACACCATCACGACCGGCGGCCCGACCGTCCAGCTCACCACGTCTCGCGGCTCGCTCTCCTCGGTCACCGACAACGGCGACGGCACCTACACCGCAACGCTGACCGCAACGGGCACGAACGGCGCCGCGAACATCACCGGCACGCTCGACGGCACGGCAATCGGCAACCCGACCTCGGTCACCTTCACCCCGCCGGTCCCCGTCGCGCGCATCGACAGCGGCCCCGGCGGCACGATCACCGGATCCGCCACGGCGAACATCACGTTCTCGTCGACGAACGACCCCGACGCCACATTCGAGTGCAAGCTGGACGGCGGCGCGTACGCGGCCTGCTCGAGCCCGCAGGCGCTCACGGGCCTCAGCGACGGCGCGCACACCTTCAGCGTCCGCGGCGTCGACGTGAACGGCACCGGCGCCGCCGTGTCCGCGACGTGGACGGTCGACACGACGAGCCCGACCGTGTCGCTGACCGCCGCACCGCCGGCGTACACGAACGGCACCTCCGCCTCGCTCGCCGCAACCGCGACCGATGCCACGAGCGGCGTCATCGCAGTCGACTTCCGCTACGGCGCCGATGCCGCGTCCTGCCCGACCGGCACGACGATCTTCACCGACCTCGTCGCCCCGTACGCGGCAACCTGGACGCTGCCGCCCGACGGCTCGTACGTCGTGTGCGCCGTCGCAACTGACGCCGCATCGAACCAGTCCACTGCCGACGTCTCGTCGGTCGTCGTCGACGTCACCAAGCCGACCCTTTCCCTCTCCACCTTCGGCACGCTCGTCGGCCCCGACCGCTACGTCCGCGGCGACGTCGCGCTGCATGCCACCTCGAGCGACGTAACGAGCGGCGTCGCCACCGTCACCTTCGGCCGCTCGGGCACCTCCTCGGGACCGATCGACTCCCAGAGCGGCGCGGGCACGCCCGGCACCACCGACCCGTACAACGCCACCTGGTCGACAGGCTCGCTCGCCGACGGCCCGTACACGGTCACCGCCAGCTCGACCGACAAGGCGGGCAACGCAGAGACGACGGCGCAGGCGGCCATCGTCGACAACACGGCGCCGACGGCTTCGCTCGACGACCCCGGCGCGTTCGCGCACGGGACAATCCCGCTTTCCGTGACCGCGACCGACACCGGCTCGGGGGTCGACACGGCCGCGACCGTGATCGAGGCATCCACCGACGGTGGGAGCACCTGGACGCCCGTCGCCTCGCCCGCGACCTGGACGCCGGCCGACGCCACGTACACGCTGCGCGCACTCGTCGAGGACAACGTCGGCAACCAGACGACGACGGCGACGCGCACGATCGTCGTCGACAACACCGCGCCGACCCTCAGCGACGACGCCGACGCGGCATGGCATAGCACCGACGTCACCCTGCACCTGACGGCAGCCGACTCCGAGTCCGGCATCTCGACCGTCGAGTACAAGATCGACTCCGGCAGCTGGACGGCCGGGACCACGGTGACCGTCCCGACGTCGGCAGGCGACGGCACGCATACCGTCACCTACCGCGCGACGAACCGTGCCGGCGTCACGGCTGCGGATGCGACGGCGACGGTTCAGATCGACACGACGCCTCCGAACAACGTGACGCTCGACGCGCCCGCCGCCGCCAGCATCCTGCACGGGACCGTCGGCACGCTCAGCGCGACCGCGCAGGATGCGACCTCGGGCGTCGCCGCCACCGTCTTCCGCATTGCAGCCGCCGGCACCCTCGGTTCCAACCCGTGCGACACGTTCGGCACGGCGATCAGCGCACCGTTCGACACGACCAGCGTTGCCGACGGCCACTACGACCTCTGGGTAGCCGCTGTCGACGCTGCCGGCAACGGCCGCTGCTCCGTCGTGCCGCACGACGTCGTGATCGATAACACCGCTCCGGTCACGACCAACAACGCGCCGGCTGGCCCGCAGAACCACGACGTGTCGGTGACGCTCGATGCAACCGACGGCCTGAGCGGCGTCGCGTCGACCGAGTACAGCCTCGACGGCGGCTCCACCTGGACGAGCGGCACGCTCGTGACGATCCTCGCCTCGAGCGGCGACGGCGTGCACACGATCCAGTACCGCTCGCGCGATAACGCGGGCAACGTCGAGGCCGTCAAGTCGACCGCGGTGACGATCGACACTACGGCGCCGGGTGGCACCGCCGGTGATCCGGGCTCGTATCTCGCCGGCACCGTCCAGCTGTCCTACTCACCCACGTCGTCCGACGTCGCGTCGGTGCAGTTCGGCTTCCGCCCGAGCGGCAGCACCGGGTCGTACACGCCGATCGGCGCGCCGATCACGAGCGCCCCGTACGACATCGACTGGCTGACCACGGCGGTCGCCGACGGCACCTACGACATCGAGGTGCTCGTCACCGACTCGGCCGGCAACACCACCTCAGATCTCCTCTCCGCGAAGACCGTCGACAACACGGCGCCGAGCAGCGCCGCAATGACGGCTCCGCTCGCCGGCTCCGACGTCGCAGGCACGATCGCGCTCGGCGCGATCGCCGCCGACGCGACCTCGGGCGTGGCCACCGTCGCGTTCCAGATCAAGGCGACCGGAGACGCGAGCTTCACGACGGTCGACGCAGACACGAACGGCGCACCGTTCACCGGCACCTGGAACACGGTCGGCAACCCCGACGGCCCGGCCGAGGCGCAGGTTGTCGTCACCGATCGTGCCGGCAACACCTTCACCTCCGCCACCGTCTCGTTCACGATCGACAACACGGCGCCGTCGGTGACCGTCACCGCGCCCGCCGCAACGAATGGCGCCGCTGCGCTCACCGCGACCGGCTCCGCCGACATCCAGACCGTCAAGTACGAGGTCAGCCCGCACGGCCTCAACACCTGGACGACCGTCGCGACCGTCGGCACGCCGTTCGGCGCCTCGTGGGCGAGCGGCACGTTCGCCGAGGGCCTGTACGACGTGCGCGCGACGGCGACCGACGGCGGCGGCAACACCGGCACAGGCACGACGACTGTGCTCGTCGATCGCACGGCCCCGATCGCCGCGTTCACCCAGCCGGCGGCGGCCGCAACGGTCGGCGGCGCGACTGCAGCGCTGGCCGCAACGGCCTCCGACACCGGCTCAGGCGTCAGCACCGTGACCTTCCAGGTGCGGCCGAACGGATCGACCGGCGCCTTCACGGACATCGCAACCGACACGACGGCCCCGTTCGCCGCCACGTGGGACACCACCGCGCTCGCGTCGGGCCAGTACGAGATCCGCGTCCTCACCACCGACGTCGCCGGAAACTCCGCGACCGTCTCGCGAGTCGTCACCGTCGACTCGACCCCGCCTGCGGTGAGCAGCTTCTCGGTTGCGAGCCCGGCAAGCGGCAGCGTCACCTTGAACGTCACGACCGACGCCGACGCCACCGCAGTCACCTACGGGATCAGCCCGGCAGGCGCCGGCACGTGGACACAGGTCGCCACGTCGAGCACCGCTCCCTCCTTCGGCGCCGCCTTCGACACGACCGCGTTCGCGGACGGGACGTACGACCTGCGTGCGATCGTGCGCGACGCTTACGGCAACAGCACGACCGCAACGGAGGCCGGCGTCCTCTTCGACAACACCGCACCGGCCATGGTCTCCTCCGTGCCGGGCGACGGCTCGATCGTCATCGGCGCGACGTCGGTCGAGCTCACCACCTCCGAGGACATCGGAGCCATCACGGACGTTCGCCTCGACGGTGTGCCGGCCACCTTCACGTGGACGATCGCAGGCTCGACCGCCACGTTCTGGACGGGCTCGCTCACCAAGGGCAACCACGCGATCACCGGCTCCGTCCAAGACCTCGCTGGTAACACGGCGCCCTTCCGCGTCAACGTCACCGTGCAGAGCACCCCGGGCGCGACCGACGTGCCGGCCACGAGCAAGAACGTCAGCCCGAACGCGGTCACCACACTCGACTCCGCCGACAGCCAGACAACCGTCTCAGTGCCTGCGGGCGTGTGGACGGGAGCGAACCCGTCGCCGCAGGACTTCCTCGTCCTGAAGGTCGACCCCAACCCCGCGCCGGCGATCGTCCCGCATCTCTCGGTGACACCCACCTCCGACGTGGTCGACGTTCGGCTCTTCTGGGACCTGGCCGCGACCGACGTGCACGCCTTCGATGCGCCGATCGAGCTCACCCTGCCCGACCCGGCCGGGAACGGCACCCCCGTCACCGCCGAGCCCGGCGCCGCGTGGCGCGGGATCCCGGCTCTTACAACCGCGGGCTCGCTGCCGGCGGCACAGCCCGACGGGTACTGGCGCGTCGGCTCGACCGTGCACATCCTCACCCGGCACCTGTCGTTCTTCACCATCCTCGGTCAGAGCGCGGCCACGTTCGAGATGGCGCCGCCGATCGACTTCGCAGCCGTCCTCGCAGCCGACGGTCTGACGCTCCGCTGGGTCTACGGCATCCCGAGCGACCAGGTCGCGAACTTCACCCTGTACGCCGACGGCGTCGGGATCGGCACCTTCGGCCAGCGCGAGTTCGAAGCCAAGCTGGGCAGCATCACCGCGGATGACACGCGGCGCTTCACGATCACGGAGACCGCGCTCGACGGCCGCGTCAGTGCTCCGTCGCCGACCGTGCTCCGCGCCGTCCCGCCGGTCGCGGGCATGACGGTCGCACAGGCGACGGCCGCACTGGCCGGGCGCAACTTCACCCCCGGCCGGCAGATCCCGGTCGCCGCGATGGGCGTCGCACCGGGCACCGTCGTCGGCCCGACCGACACCTCGGTTCTGGCTGAGGGCAGCGCGGTCGACCTCCAGATCGCCACAGGCGTCGTCGCACGCTCGCCGTTCTCCTTCGCGGTCGCCGACGCGCCGCGGGTCAAGGTGGCCCAGAGCCAGCTGATCGGCCGGATGCTGCTCACGACGGCGGGCCGCATCGACGTGACGCTCGACGCCTACCCGTACAAGCGGATCCAGCGCTGGCACTTCTTCCACGTCAAGGCCGGCGAGACGATCCTCCGGATGAAGCTCCGCCACCCGCTCAAGCCGGGGACCTACCGTCTCTTCTGGAAGGCGACCTCCGCAGCAGACCACTCGGTGCTGCGGAAGATCACGCCGATGCGGGTTGCCGTCAAGGGCAGCACGTCGGGCCAGGTCGTCGTCATCTCGAGCGGCCGCTCGACCCAGGGCCTCGAAACGGCACCCTCGGTCGCAAAGGTCGAGCAGCTCTCCTCCGCCGAGCAGGCATACCTGTATGCCACCTACCACAACGTCGCGGTCATGGTCATCAACGCCGACACATACGGGCTCAAGGCCGTCCGGACGCTGCAGACGGTCTTCCCGCAGACAACCGTCGTCGCAATCGCGAAGAGCGCCGCCGCGCGCCGTGCCGTGACGAAGGCGGGGGCAATTGCAGTGCCGGCGAACGCTCCGGCGTCAGTGATCTCGACCGCGATTGCGGCCGCCCTGCGCCACCGCTAGAGCGACGCTCGCCTAAGCCGCCGGTAGGAACGCGGGCAAGGCCCCGACGACCACGCAAGTTACCGTTTCGCCGGAGACGAGCCTCGCAGACCTACATGGCCGTGATCCAGACGAGCTCATCCTCGAAGTACGGCTCGCGGATCTCCGGTGACGCGCAGCATATCGTCGTCGTGAAGACCGACTCGGGCTGGATTCCGAACGCGGGCCACGCCGGCACCGGCACAATCGTCGCCACCGTCCGCTAGGCGCCGCGCTCGCCGCCGGGCAGCCACAGCGGCTCGGCACCGCCGGTGTTCGCCGCCCGGGCGAGGATGAAGAGCAGGTCGCTGAGCCGGTTCAGGTAGACCGCCGTGAGCGGGTTGACGGGACGCGTCCGGGCGGCGTCGAGCACGTCGCGCTCTGCGCGCCGGCAGACCGCGCGCGCGATGTGCAGGCGCGCGGCGCATTCCGAGCCGCCCGGCAAGACGAAGCTCTTCAGGTCGGGCAGACCCGCGTTCGCCTCGTCGCAGTCGGTCTCGAGCCGGTCGATCGCAGCCTGGTCGATCCGCAGCTTCCCGTCTCCCTCGGCGAACGGCACGGACAGGTCGGCGCCGACGTCGAAGAGCTCGTTCTGGATCCGCGCCAGCCGCGCGTCACGCGCCTCCACCTGCGCCCAACCGAGGACCGAGTTGAGCTCGTCCACCGCGCCGTAGGCCTGGACGAGCGGGTCGAGCTTCGACACGCGCGACAGGTCGCCGAGCGAGGTCTCCCCGGCGTCGCCGCCTCGCGTGTAGATCCGCGTCAGGCGGACCGGCTCGTCAGGTTGCCGGGGCATTCGCCCGCTGTCCGAGGATCTCGCGCGCGATCACGAGCCGCTGGATTTCGCTCGTTCCCTCGTAGATCTCGGTGATCTTCGCGTCGCGGTAGTAGCGCTCCACCGGGAACTCCTTCGTGTAGCCGTAGCCGCCCAGCACCTGGATCGCCTCGGAGGTCTGGCGGCGCGCCATCTCGGAGGCAAAGAGCTTCGCCTTCGCGCCTGCTTCCGTGTGCGGGCGGCCCTCCTTCTTCAGCCACGCGGCGCGCAGCGTGAGCAGTCGCGCGGCGTCGATCTCCATCGACATGTTCGCGAGCTTGTGCTGGATCGCCTGGAAGTCGGCGATCGGGTGGCCGAACGCTTCGCGCTCCTTGGCGTAGCGGCGCGCGACGTCATAGGCCGCCTGGGCGATGCCCACGGCCTGGGCCGCGATCCCGATGCGGCCGCCGTCGAGTGTCGCCATGGCGATGCGAAAGCCGTGGTTCTGGTCACCGATCAACCGATCGCCGTCGATGTGCGTATCGATTGCGATGTCGTTCGTCACCGACGAGTTGAGGCCGAGCTTCTCCTCGGTGCGCGTGATCGTGATCTGGTCGGTGTCGACGATGAACGCCGACACGCCGCGCGCGCTCTTCGTCTCGGCATCCGTGCGCGCAAACAGCAGCACAGTGCCCCCGAATGCCGCGTTCGTGATCCATTGCTTCGCACCGCTCACATGCCAGCCGTCACCGTCCGCGTCAGCGCGCGTGACGAGCGCACCTGCATCGGACCCGGCGCCCGGCTCGGTGAGCGCGAAACAGCCAACCCCCTCGCCGCGCGCGAGCGGCGGCACGAACCGGGCCCGCTGCTCCTCGGTTCCGAACTGGAGCAGCGGCAGCGTGCACGCGGAGGTGTGGACGGCGACGGTGACGCCGACACCGGCGTCGGCGCGCGACAGCTCCTCGAGCACGAGGACGTACGAGACGAAATCCGCGCCCGCGCCGCCGTATTCCTCCGGCACGCAGACGCCCATCAGCCCCAGGTCGCCGAGCTTCGCGAGGAGCTCGCGCGGGAAACCGTGGGCCCGATCCCACTCGGAGGCGTGCGGCTCGATCTCGGCGTTCGCGAACTCGCGCGCCAGCGTCTGGATCTCGCGCTGCTCCGCGGTCAGATCGAAGTCCACGGCGGGCAGACTATCCGCATGAGGAGAGCCGAACCTGGTTCCCGGCGAAGCCGGAACCAGGTTCGTGTCTTAGGCGCTGCTCAGAAGGTCACAGACATGAACCTGGTTTCGCCTTTGGCGAGAATCAGGTTCACTTGAGCTCGGGCTCGAGCTTGTAGCCGACGCCGAAGCGGGTCTGGATGAACGAGTGCTGCGAGGAGATACGGTCGATCTTCTGGCGCAGCCGCCGCACGAAGACGTCGACCGTGCGGTCGCGGTGGGTCTCGCGCCTCCCCCACACCTTCTGCAGCAGCTCGTCGCGTGTGACGACGCGCCCACGGTCGAGGGCGAGGGTGTAGAGCAGCCTGAACTCGGTCGGCGTCAGCTCGGCGCTCTTGCCGTCGACGAACGCCTGCACCTCCCGCGGGTCGATGCGCAGCTCCTCGATCTCGATCGGCTCGCCGCGCTTCTCCTCCTGGGGCCGAACGCCCCTGCGCGCTGCGGCGCCGACGCGCGCGACGAGCTCCCGCATCGAGAACGGCTTCACGAGGTAGTCGTCGGCGCCGATCTCGAGGGCGTGTACGCGGTCGTGCTCCGTGCCGCGGGCGGAGACGACGACGATGGGCGTGCCGATGCCTTCTGCCCGCGCCGTCTCGATCAGCTTCCAGCCGTCGAGCTCGGGCAGCATCAGGTCGAGCACGCAGACGTCGGGGTTCTCGAAGCGGAGCCGCGCGAGCCCGAGCTCGCCGCGACCGACGACGATCGGGTCGAAGCCCGCCGCCAGCAGGTGCTTGGCCATCCCGTCCGCGATCACGTTGTCGTCCTCGACGATCAGGATCTTGGCCACGCCCCTACGATAGACCGGAGGTGGGTTCTGTCCCGGTTTCAGGGTGGTGACGATCTGGTGTATGACCGCAGCTTCGACGAGCTCCGCACTGGCTTCACGGCCGCGGTCTCGCACGAGCTCCGGACGCCGCTGGCGCGGATCCTCGCTTTGCTCGACTCCGCCGACCTGCCCGGCGCCGACGTGCACGCGCTGATCGACCAAGCGAAAGGCGAGGTGGAAAACGCGGGTGCCTTGATCGACGAGATCCTCTTCCTGTCGGAGCTCGAGAGCGGCAAGGAGATCGTCTCCCTCGGGCACACGCCGGCTCTGCCGGTGCTGCGCGAGGTCGTCGAGGAGCTCGGAAACGCGGCGGAACGGGCCGGCGTCACGCTCAGCCTTGAGGGGGACGAGACCGTCGAGGTGCCGCTGCGGCCCCGGATGCTGGCCGTGCTCGGCGAGAACCTCGCGGAGAACGCGATCCGCTACGCCGGCCATGGTTCCCGCTTCACGTTCGACGTGCGGCGCGCCCGCGAGTTCGCAGTGCTCACCGCATCAGACGACGGCGCCGGCGTCGACGAGGCCAACATCTCGCGGCTCTTCGAGCGCTTCTACCGCGCCGACGCCGCCCGCACCTCGCGCGGCACGGGGCTCGGCCTCGCGATCGTGAAGCACGTCGTCGCGGCGGCGGGTGGCGACATCGAGGCGGACGGCGGGCCGGGCCGCGGCCTGCGCATCCGCTGCACCTTCCCTGCCTGATCCCCGAGCGAACCGCCGACTGCGCAGTCGGGGGATGAGCTCGCCGAGGCGCAACGTCGGCCAGGCGCCGCGACCGGTTCAGGCTTCTGCCAAGTGGGCCCCGGACGGCCAGAACCGCCGTGCCCAGAGGGCGACGTAGACGAG
>PLDP01000161.1 GCA_003136795.1 Actinomycetota bacterium | reverse complement strand
CGGAACCGGCGTTCGGACGCTTCGGCGCGCAGGCGGAGCCGGTCGAGCTCACGGACCAGGAGGACCGCCCGGACGAGCATCCCCAGAAACAGCACCGTGCCGCCACCTGCAGCGAGCGGGACGTTGATCGATCCGCCCGTGACGGTCACGATCAGCCCGGCGACAGGGATCATCAGAAGCGAGAGGCCACCGACCACGACGCGGCGCATCGGATGCTTGCCGGTGTCGCCGGTGCCGGCGGCGAAAACGACCATCGAAGGATGCAGGGCCGCAGCGCCGATCAGCGCGTAACTGCCGAGCCAACAGGCGCCGAGCCAGCTACCCGGATGGTAGGAGTTGCCAAGAGCGGGCATCACGTACGTGGCTTCACCGACGAACAACGGCAGCACGGCGCCGAACAGCAGCCAGTACGACGGATTGCGGCGGCCCGGCGCGAGCGCGATCCGGATCAGCAGGCCGAGAGCTATGACGCCCGCGCACGGGTAGGCGAGCGCGACGATCTTGGCCCGCTCGGGCGAGACCTCGAAGTTGCCGTCGACAAAGAGCATCCAGCCCGCGAGGCCGACGCCGATCAAGGTCAGCAGGGTGTCGACGTTGCTGGCGACATCGCGCCAGATGAACGAACGGCCCATCAGCAGCAGGACGCCCAGGAAGAGCGCGAGGTAACCCGACAGATGAAGCACGTCCGGGACCCCCGGGAATGACGAGGACCCGAGCACGTCTCGGTCAATGTCGGCGGCGACGAAGAGGGCCTGCGAGCAGGCAACCGCGGCCCACCCGCGCCAGTTGGCGGGGCGATACCGGGCAACGCCGATTACGACCGCGGCAACAGCCGACAGCCCGATGCTGTCGTAGATCCAGACGCTACCTCCGACCGCGAGCTGCACAGCGATAGCGGCCGCGCCGAGGCCGAGGTAGGTTCGTGCCGCAAGCGATCCCACGCAGTGAGTATCGGATCGGCCCTGCCGGCGCAGGGTCACCATCGCGGGTGAACCAGGCAGGCCGTTTTGGATTATGACTTCAGACAGAGCAGGCAGGCTCGCGGCTGCCCCCAGCTAGGCTGCGACCTCATGGACTTCGAGCTCACAAACGAACAACGCCTGATCCAGGACACCGTCCGCACCTTCGTGGACGAGCGGGTCCTGCCGGTCGCGATTCAGAACGACATCGACCACAAGCTCGACCTGGAGCTGATCGAGGGCATGGCCGAGCTCGGGATCCTCGGCATCGTGATCCCCGAGGAGTACGGCGGCGCGGGCCTCGACTTCGTGGCCGAGGCTCTCTCCTGCGAGGAGATCGAGCGCGGCGAGGCGGCGTTCCGGACCTTGATCTCGGTGCACGTCGGCCTGAACTCGCTCTCGCTGCTCAAATACGGCACCGAAGCGCAGAAGCAGCGCTGGCTGACGCCGCAGGCGAAGGGTGAGAAGCTTGCGTGCTTCGGACTGACCGAGCCGGACGCAGGCTCGGACGTCGCCGCGATGCGCTCCACCGCGCGCCGCGAGGGCGATGTGTTCGTTCTGAACGGCCAGAAGAACTGGATCTCGTACGCGTCCGTCGCCGACCACACGCTCGTCTTTGCGAAGACGGATCCCGCCGCCGGCCACAAGGGGATCAGCGCGTTCGTGCTCGAGAAGGGCATGAAGGGGTTCACGACCCGGGACACGGAGAACAAGCTCGGGATCTGGGCGGGGTCGACCGGCGAGCTCTTCTTCGAGAACGTCGAGGTGCCGGCCGAAAACCTGATCGGCGAGGAAGGGCAGGGCTTCGAGATCGCAATGCACTCGCTCGACCAGGGGCGGTTCACCGTCGCCGCGGGCGCGTGCGGTGTCGTACGCGCGTGCCTCGAGCGGTCGGTCGGCTACGCGCGCGAGCGCGAGACGTTCGGCAAGCCGATCGGCAAGTACCAGTTCGTGCAGGACATGATCGCGAAGATGGTGCTCGGCTACGAGACCTCGAAGCTGCTCGTCATGCAGGCCGCGTGGATGAAGAACGAAGGCAAGCGCAACACGCGCGAGACGTCACTCGCCAAGTGGCACGCGACCGAGTCGGCATTCGAGGCGGCGCATCTCGCGATCCAGGTGTTCGGCTCGTACGGCTACTCCGGGGAGTACGGGATCGAGCGGTACTTCCGCAACGCGCGCGCACCGATCATCTACGAGGGCACCACGCAGATCCACAAGATGATGCAGGCCGAGCATGCACTGGGCTACCGCCGCCTGAACGGCCGCGACGGCGCGTCCTCACCGATCTGCTCGTGGGCGCCGGCGCTGTCGCCGGTGCACGCCGGCACATAGACAAGGTTCCTTTTCAGTTCCGTCACGCCGGAGTCACACTCGCGGTGTGATGTAGCTGTACATCTACATCGCAATGCCACACCGACTGCAAATCACGATCAGTCAGACGCAGTACGCGTTCCTGAACCGAGAGGCGTCACGGTCGAGCGTGTCGATGGCGGAGCTGATTCGCCGGGCGATCGATACGACCTACGAGCCCTTGGGCACACGGCGCGTTCACCTGATCAACCACGTGCTCGGCCGCAGGCCCGGCGTGCGGCTTTCGGACTAGATCTCGCCGTCCCAGTAGTCGACGGCGTCGCCAAGGCGGAAGAGCTTGCCGGGCGGCCAGATGCCGACCTTGTCCGAGTCGGAGTAGACCGACGCTCCGGGGTCACCCTTGTTCGAGAGGATGGCGACCCGCAGCGTGCTGTCGGTCCGGTTCGTCACCTTGTGGGCGCCGTCGGGGCCGTCTGCGAAGAAGGCCGAGTCCCAGGGGCGGAGCTCGTGCTCCCCGTCCGGCGTGCGCAGCGTCGGATGGCCGGTCAGCACGATCAGCCACTCCTCGTAGCCGATCTCGTAGTGGTACGGGCAGATGCTCTGCCCGGGCGGGAGCTCGTAGACGGAGAGCCCGAGCTTCGTCGCGCCGAGGAGCGGCCCGACCCGCACGTACGAAGTGTTGTAGCCGTCGGGGTCGTCGGCGTCCTTCTGCACGTCGACCGTGAAGAGATTGACGTCGCTCACGGCTCACGATCCCAGTAATCAAGACTCTCATCGAGAGGCACGATCTGGAAGAAGCCGGGACCTTCGACGTACGCCGTGTTGCTGTCAGGGCGGATCGCGACATAGACCTCCGACCGCGACGACGGCATCGCAAAACGCGCCGCAGCTTGCGACTCGTTCCGCATCTGGTGCGCGCCTTCGGGCCCGATCGGAAAGCAGGTCACGTCACCCGCTCGCAACGTCGCCTCGCCCGCAGGCGTCCGCAAAACGATCTCGCCGGCGATCACGAAGAGCCATTCCTCCTCGGAGAGCTCGTAGTGGTACGGCCACGCCGACTCACCCGGCGCGAGCTCATAGACGCTGAAGCCGGTCTTCCCTGCCCCGTAGTCGCGGCTGACCGACCGAGAGTGAAAGCGTCGCCCCTCGTCTCGATGCTCCCTCAGATCCAACTCGAGCAGGTTGACGATCTCCGTCACGGCGCGAGCCCCGCGTGCGCGACGTCCACGACCGTCGACACCGCACGCTCGACGTCGTCCTCCTCGCCCGGCAGCTGTCCCAGCACCCAGCCGGTCAGGATCTCCTCGAGCGAGCCGTAGACGACCCAGGCCGCGAGCACCGGATCGCAGTCGGCGCGCACCTCGCCGCGCGACTTCGCCGCCGCGATCATCCTCGCGAGCCCGCGGAACACCGCCCCGATCTCGTCGACGCGGCCGCCGACGTCGGGGCTGCGCGCGATCTCGCGCACGAGCACGCAGATCGCCTCCGGCGTGATCAGCCACGAGCCGAGGTAGATGCACGCAAAGCGCCGCAGCTGTTCGCGTAGCGGCCCGCCGGATTCCTCGATCCGCTGCGTCTCGACGACGAGGACGCCCCACGTCTCGCGAAAGATCGTCTCGAGCACCTCCTCCTTCGAGCGGAAATAGTGGTAGAGCAGGCCGTGAGCCACCCCGGCCTCCTCGGCGATGTCACCGACCCGCGACGCGTGGAAGCCCTTGCGCGCGAACACCCGCGCCGCTGCGTCCAGCAACTCCCTGCGCCGGTCAACCGTCTGCTCAGCCAATGCCGACGGAGCATAATCGGCGCGCATGGGCTCGCTCTCCGGAGTAACGGTCGTCGATTTCACGCGCCAGCTGCCCGGTCCGTTCGCGAGCCGCGAGCTGCTGCGCCTCGGCGCCCGCGTCGTGAAGGTGGAGCCGCCCGAAGGCGACCCGATGCCGCCGGGCTGGTACCAGGCGCTGAACGAGGGGAAGGAGATCGTTGCATGGGATGCCCGCACCGCGCCGCCTCCCGCCGCGCTCGCGGACGCCGACGTCGTGCTGGAGGGGTTCCGACCGGGCGTCTGGGAGCGCCTCGCGGTCGACCTCCCCCCGACCGCGATCCTCTGCTCGATCACCGGCTTCGGCGCAGACGGGCCGCGGGCCAGGGACGCGGGCCACGACCTGAACTACCTCGGCTACTCGGGCGCCCTCGCGGACACCGCCCCGGCCGTCCCGCCGGTGCAGATCGCGGACCTCGCAGCCGGCGCGCAGGGCGCGGTGATCGAGGTGCTCGCCGCGCTCCTCGAACGGGGCCGCACCGGACGGGGCGCGCGTATCGTCGTCTCGATGACGCACAACGCGCACCGCTTCGTCGCGCACAGGCTGAGCGGAGACCCGCTGCCGCGTCTGCTCACCGGAGGCGTCGCCTGCTACCGGATCTACGAGACCGCCGACGGCAGGTACCTGACGGTCGCCGCGCTCGAGCCGAAGTTCTGGCGCAACCTGTGCGAGCTCCTCGAACGCCCCGACCTCGCCGACCGTGCGTTCGAGCCGGAACTGCCCGAGCTCGCCGAGCTGTTTCGCACGCGGCCGTTGCATGATTGGCGAACGCTTCTCGAGGGGAAGGACGCCTGTGTGGGACCGGTGTTGACGCTCGCCGAAGCAGCCGACGAGCTCGAGTGAACGCGCTCGCGGCTCTCGCTTTCGCGCTGCTCGGAATTCACATCGGCGCCCACCGGGTCCTGCCGATCGGCTACGCGCCCACCTGGAGCTCCGACGCGCAGCGCATCGCGTTCGTCACGCGCGGCAACCTCTGGGACGCCGACGCGGACGGCACGCATCTCGCCAAGCTCACGGACGACGCCGACGAGCCTGCCTGGTCGCCGAACGGGCGGCGGATCGCGTTCACGCGCGACGGCGCGGTCTGGACGATCCGCGTCGACGGGCTCGACGAGCGGCGCCTCGCGGCTGGCGCCCATCCCTCGTGGTCGCCCGACGGCACGCGTCTCGCCTTCGACCGGGACGGCGAGGTGATCACCGCCCGCTGGTACGGCGGCGACGCGCTCGTCGCAGACGTCGGCGAGGATCCGGCGTACGGGCCCAAGGGGCAACTCGCCGTCGTGCAGGACGGGCAGATCGTCGTGGGTGGCGCCGTCGTCGGGACCGGGACGGAGCCGGCCTGGTCACCGTCCGGCAAGCTCGCCTGGGTGAGCGACGGCACGATCTTCGTCGACGGCCACGCCGTCACCCGGGGCGAGCAGCCCGCGTGGCGCCCGGCCGCGCGCGTGCGCGAACTGCTGCCGGACTTCAAACAGCGCGCGCCGACCGACCTGACGATCGCCGGCGGCCCCGGGCGTTGGCTGCTCGGCTTCACCTCGCTCGTCGACAACATCGGCCTCGGGCCGTCCACGTTCGTCGGAGTGCGCCCACCGGGCCAGAAGCGCATGATCGGCACGCAGCTCGTCCGTCTCGCGAACGGCAAGGTGCGCACCTACTGGAATGTCGCGCAGTTCCGCTACACGAACTCGCCGCCCCATCACCACTGGCATCTGATGCGCTTCGACAGCTTCACGCTGCGCACGCTCGCGGGTCAGACACTCGTCCGCGACCGCAAGAGCGGTTTCTGCCTCGCCGACCACTGGGGCACGGCGCCGGGCAAGTGGCCCGGCCGGCGCCCTCACTTTCTCGGTAACTGCCAGCAGTACCACCCGGAGGCGAGACGGGTCGTGATGGGAACGACGCCGGGCTATACCGACCGCTACCCCGCGTTCTTCCACGGCCAGAACGTCGACGTCACGAACGTTCCCGCAGGCATCTACGACCTGACGCATCGCGTCAACGCGTCGATGCAGCTACACGAGCTCCGGTACGACAACGACGCCGCATCCGTGCGGATTCGGCTGACGTGGCAGAAGGGCTATCCGAGGGTGCGCGTTCTGCGCAGCTGCCCGGCAACCGCGAACTGCTGAATCCGGCCCTGCGCATGCCAGGCCGCGAGGGCGAGCACGAACGTCGCGCCGGCCGCCATCAGGAGCGCCTGCGCTGCGATGCCGAAGGCAACAGCATCTTCTGCGTGCACGCCGGACGCGATCAGGATCGCCGCGCCCGCACCGGCCTGCATCGCGGCGCCGGCCGGTGCGATCGGCAGGACCGCCGCCGCCGACGACGCGCAGACGAAAGCGAGCGCCATCGCGAAGTCGACGCCGAAGCCGAGCGCGGCGAGCAGCACGAAGATCGCCAGCGCGCGCAAGACCCATGAGGTGGCGACGGCGAGCCAGGCCCACGCTGCCTCGCGCGGCGGCGTCGCGTTGTCGCCGACCCAGCGCGCGAGCTTGAACCGCGAGAACAGGTCGAGCCGCGCCAGCCGAGGCAGCGTGACGACGACGCCCGCAGCGGCGACTCCCGCCACCGCGACGACGATCAGCCCGATCTGCATCCAGCCGTGAACGTGCGCGACCGCGACAGCCACCGACGCGAGCGGCGCGAGCGCCGCGCTGTCGAGCAGGCCGAGCAGGAACAGCGAGAGCGCAACGGCACCGAGGCTCGCGCGGCGGCGCCTGCACCTGCGCACGACCGCCACACGGATCACCTCGTCGCAGCGGCCCGGCAGGGCGATCCCGCCGACCGATGCCGCGCCGCCCGCCGCGGCGAGCGTGAGCATCGCGGGACGCTGCCCGCTCCGGAACAGCCGCTGCCAGCCCCACGCCTTCGCGGCGTACGCGCCGAGCAGGATCACGGCGGCAAGCGCAACGAGCCAGAAGTTGGCGTGATGGAGCGGCCAGCCCGAGCGCACGAAATGCCGCACGACGAGGGCCGTCACCACGAGAGCCGCGAGGACGAAGAGGGTGTTGAGCAGACGCTTCAGAAGGAGGCGCAACTACCGGATCATCGGCAGCCGCACCCCTACGTTGTATCCGACTTGTCCCCCGCTTGAGGGAGCATGCGGTCGGAGATGCTCCCGAGAGCCTTCGTGATCTCGCTCGGGATCACCCAGACCTTGTTCGCGTCGCCCTGCGCGATCTGGGGCAGAACCTGGAGATACTGGTAGGCGAGGAGCTGCGGATCGGGGTTTCCGTCGTGAATCGCCTTGAAAACGGTCTCGATCGCCTTTGCCTCGCCTTCCGCGGCGAGAATGGCCGCCTGCCGCTGGCCCTCTGCCTTGAGGATCGCCGACTGCTTCTCGCCTTCGGCGGTGAGAATCGCCGCCTGCTTGATCCCCTCGGCCTGCAGCACCGCCGCGCGCTTCTCGCGGTCCGCACGCATCTGCTTCTCCATCGTGTCCTTGATCGAAGGCGGCGGATCGACGGACTTCAGCTCGACGCGATGGACGCGGATGCCCCACTTCCCGGTTGCCTCGTCGAGGTTCCCGCGCAGCTGGTCGTTGATCGTCTCGCGCGAGGTGAGCGTCTGCTCCAGCGTCATGCCGCCGATCACGTTGCGCAGCGTCGTGACGGTCAGCAAGTCGATCGCGTTGACCGGGTTCGCAATCTCGTACGTCGCCGACTTCGGGTCGGTGATCTGGAAGTAGATGACCGTGTCGATGTTGACGACGAGGTTGTCCTCGGTGATCACCGGCTGCGGGTCGAACGAGACGGCCTGCTCGCGCAGGTCGAGGAGCGGCCTGACGCGATCGATGAACGGGATCACGAGCGTCAGCCCCGGCGTGAGCGTGCGCGAGTAGCGGCCGAGGCGCTCGACGACGCCGGCGCGCGCCTGGGGGATCACGCGCACGGTCTTCGCGAGCAGGAGCAGCACAAAGAGCACGATCACGGCGAGCACGATCAGGATTGCCACAGCGGACCCCCTATTCGGCGACGAGAGCGGTGACGCCCTCGATCTGGATGATGTCGACGGTCTGGCCCTCGGCGAAGACCTCTCCGTCCAAGTAGGAACGAGCCGACCAGTCCTCGCCGCCGATGTGGACGCGTCCACCGGTCGCATCGACACGGTGCGTCACGACCGCCTTGCGGCCGACCAGCGCGTCGGTGCCGGTACGCGAGAGCACCGGCAGCCGGATGTGCCGACGGGCGACCGGGCGCAGGAACGCGAGCGACGCCATCGAGCACACGATGAAGACGACGAACGAGCCGATCGTCCCCGCGCCGAGCAGGGACGCAAGCGCGGCGGCGGCGGCGGCGAGTGCAACCGGTCCGAGGAAGAAGAGCCCCGGCGTCAGCACCTCTCCGATCGCCAGGGCAACCGCCGCGACGACCCAAATGAGCCAACTCACGACGTTGACTGTAGACGGTCGAGGCCGAGCGCCGCAGGCAGCAATCGAAGATCGTCCAGTCGCCCGACACGGTCCGGGTAGCGCCCCTCCCGGTCGACGAGCACCGCGCGCATGCCGACCGCGAGCGCCCCTTCAACGTCGTCCTCGAGCGTGTCGCCGACCATCACCGCGTCCCCGGGCTCGACGCCGAGCAGCTCGAGCATGTGTCGGAAGATCGTCTCGTGCGGCTTCGTCTTGCCGTGAGCTCGTGAGGTCAGCACGGCGTCGACGGTCAACAGGTGGTGCGCGACGAACTCGTCGAGGTCGCGCGCGGTGTTCGAGAGCAGGCCGATCTTCAACCCGGCCGCGCGCAGCGCGGTGAGCACGGGCAGCGCGTCGTCGTAGAGCTCGAAGTGTTGAGCATGCGACCACGCGTCCTCCATCTCGACCGCCGCCGCATACGTGTCGCCCGTCCCGCCCATCGCCTCGATGATCCGCTGGGTGAAGAGCACCCAGATCTCCTCGTCGTGGTCGAGCTCGGGGTGGCGCTTCAACGTCATGAAGGCCGCGCGGCGGGCCTCGTCGTAGCGCGCGGGGTCGAGCTCGAGCCCGTGCCGCCGCCCGAGGCGCACGTAGCCGTCGGGGCCGAGGTCCGGCCCCGGTCTCGCGATTGTGAAGTCGACGTCGAACACCGCAGCTTGGAGCACGGGCCGACGATAGCCTCCGCCGGTGACCGAGCCGCGCCAAGGCACCCTCGCTGCGTTCAGGAGCCGCGACTTCCGCCTGCTGTGGGGCGGCCAGATGATCTCGTTCGTCGGCGACGCCGCGTTCATCGTCGCGCTCGGCTGGCGGGTCATCGACCTGACCGGGAAGGCGAGCTCGCTCGGCTTCGTGCTGGCGCTCGAGTCGCTCGCGATGTTGACGACGCTGCTCTGGGGAGGCGTGCTCGCCGACCGGTACTCGCGCCGCCTGCTGATGATCGGCTCCGACGTCGCGCGCGCGGTGGTGATGCTCGTGTTCTGCGTGGTCGACGCGACCGGGCATCTGAGCCTGGCCGGCGTGCTCGCCCTCGCGGTCTGCTTCGGGCTCGCCGACGGCTTCTTCCAGCCTGCCTTCGGGGGCATCGTCCCGCTCGTCGTCGATCTGCCGATGCTGCCGTCGGCGAACTCGTGGATCGGCATCGCGCGTCAGGGCAGCGCGATCGTCGGCCCCGCGATCGCCGCCGGGCTCTACGGGATCTCCGGGCCGACGGTGGTCTGGGGCATCGACAGCGCCTCCTTCCTCGTCTCGGCCGGCGCGCTGTGGCGCGCGCGGCCGCGCGCGATCCAGCCGAGCGCGCAGCTCGGCATGCGCAAGGAGCTCGCGGCCGGCTTCCGGTACGTGATCAGCGTGCCGTGGATCTGGACCGGCATCAGCGCCGCGACGGTGATCTTGATGCTCGCCATGGCGCCGTTCACCGCGCTGCTGCCGCGTGTCGTGCAGTCGCACTATCACCGCGGCGTGGGCTCGTACGGCCTGCTCTTCAGCGCAATGGCGGCCGGCATGGTGGTCGGGTCGCTGATCTGGGCGCGCTGGCACCCGCGCAAGTGGCGGGTGGCGATCTGCTTCGCCGCGTTCGGCATCAACGACCTCGGGATCGTGGTCGTGGCGCTCTCGCCGTGGTACCCGCTCGCGGTCGTGGCGGGGGTCTGGCGCGGGCTGTGGATCGGGATCGGCATCGCGGCGTGGCTCACGCTGATCAGCGAGCTCGTCCCCGAGCACCTGCTCTCCCGGGTGATGAGCTTCGACTTCTTCGGCTCGCTCGGCCTCACCCCCGTCGGCTACGTGGTCGCGGGCGTGGCGGCGACGACGATCGCGCCGACGACGATCCTTGCGATCGGCGGCTGCCTCGGGGCCGTGCTCTGGTTCGTGCCGCTCGCCTGGAAACGCGTTCGCATCGTCGCGTGAGCGCGCGCATCGGTATCTTTGATCCCTCAACTATCAATGGGAGGCAAACGCCGTGTCCTATGGACTGCTCCTGCTCCGGGTCGTGATCGGACTGATCTTCTTCGCCCACGGCGCGCAAAAGCTCTTCGGCTGGTGGGGCGGCCCCGGCCTCGCAGGCACGCGCGGCTGGCTCGGCAGCATGGGCTTCCGCCTGCCGGGCGTGCTCGCGCTGCTCGTTGCCGTCTCTGAGGCGAGCGGGCTCCTGCTCGCGCTCGGTTTGCTGACGCCGCTCGCCGCCTTGCTTGTCACGTCGTCGATGGTCGTCGCGATTCTCNNGTCGGCGTCGTGGCGCTGGCGCTTGCCGGTGGCGGCTTCGTCCTGACCGCGCTGCGCACCACCCCGCCAGAGCAAAGCGCGACCTAGCCGCTAACCTGTTGGCGTCTCGGGGTGTGGCGCAGCCTGGTAGCGCGCTCCGTTCGGGTCGGAGAGGTCCGGAGTTCAAATCTCCGCACCCCGATATGTAGGGAAGGGCGGGCGCTCAGCCCGCCCTTCCGCGTTCTCAGCCGAAGAACTCCAACGCAGCCCGCGCGCAGACCTCGGGCCGCTCGCCGATCAGCAGGTGGCCGCAGTCGGCGATCACCCGCAGCGGCGCGCCCAGCCGCCGCGCGTACTCGAATCCGTCCTCGAGCGGCACCTGCCGGTCGCGCGCGCCCCAGAGGACGAGCACGGGGCAGCGCACCCGCTCGAGGTCGCGGCGCGGGTCGTCGGCGGCCAGCGCGAGCCCGGCGCCGATCGCATCCGTATGCAGGAGTGGCCCGCGCAGGAACCCGTGCACGGCCCGCTCGCTCAGCGCATCCGGGTTCGACACCTCGAACAGCCCGAAGACGGCTCGGCGCAGCAGACGCGACCCGGCGACGCGGTGGACGCGCCGCCCGGCGATCCGCCCGGGTTGCACGAGGCCCAGGAAGGCGATCGTCAGCTCGGCGCGCCGGGTCGAGCTCGAGATGCCCGCGGCGGCCGCGATCACGAGCCGCCGCACGAGCTGCGGGTGCCGCTCGGCGAGCCGCAGGGCGACCACCCCGCCGAGTGAGTGCCCGAACACGTCCACGGGGCCGTCGAGGAGCGGCACGAGGGCGTCGGCGAAGCCGCGCAGGCTCGTCGTCGCAGGGAGCGGCGACGAGCCGCCATGGCCTGGCAGGTCGGGGACGATCAGGCGCCGTCCGCGCAGGTGCGGCTGCAGCTCGGTGAAGTTCCAGGCGGCGCCCCCGAAGCCGTGCACGAGCAGGAGCGGCGGCCCTTCGCCGCCGACGAAGGCCCGGATCCGGGTGCCCCGATGGGTAAAGATCCGCTCTTCGAGGCCCGGCAGGAGATCCGTCGCATCCGTCATGCGAATCGATTATGGTTCGACCACTGTGAGCTCGACGGCGACAAGGCGGGAGGCATGAAAGTTCCCGCCCTGCGCCCAAACAAGCTGGAGATCCAAGCCCGCTAGCGCATTGTGCGCAGCGGGCTTTTTCGTGGAAGGAGCGAAATGGCCAACCACCTGACGCCCGACGAGCTCTCGAAAGAGGTCGGGATCGACCGGGACGAGGTGATCAGGATCTGCCTCGAGGAGCACGTGCCGATCTACCAAGGGAAGATCGACAAGACGCTGTTCCAGGCTCAGCTCCACGCACTGGGAGCGTTCCCCGCGCCGCACTGAGACGACGGGCTACTTGCGGGAAGAGGCGGCGGCGCGGTTGCGCGGTGCCGCCTTTTTCTTGTCGTCAGCCGGCTGCTGCTTCTTCGACGCCGCGGCGACCGACGCCTTCAGCGCCTCCATCAGGTCGACGAGCGGTGCGGGCTCCTCCTGCGCGGGCAGCTCGAACTCCTGGCCGGCGAGCTTCGCCTCGAGCAGCTCGCGCAACGACTCGCGATATTCGCTGCGCAGCTCCTGCGGCTCGAACGGCGCCGCGAGCGACGCGATGATCTGCTTCGCGAGCTCGAGCTCGGGCTTCTTCACCTCGGACGTCGCGACCGCCTCGTCGATCTCGGCGTGATCCTTGACGTCCTCGTGCACGAACAGCGTCTCGAGCGCAAGCGCATCGCCCAGCGGGCGGATCAGGCAGAGCTTCTCCTTGCCGGCGAGCACGAAGCGGCCGAGCGCGGCGACGCCTGCGTCCTTCATCGCCTCGAGCAGCAGCACGTAGGGGCGGCGCTGCGCCTCGGCGCCCGCGGGCACGAGGAAGTAGGTGCGGTCGAAGTAGATCGGGTCGACTTCCTCGAGCTTCACGAAGCGGCCGATCTCGATCGAGCGAGAGGTGTCGTGCTGCTCGATCGCCTCGAGGTCGGCCTCCTCGACCGTCACGAACTGGCCCTTGGCGACTTCCCAGCCCTTCACGAGCTCGTCGGACTCGACGTCCCGCTCGTGCACGGGGCACCAGCGCTTCTGCTTGATCGGCGACCCACACTCGCGATGGAGCAGCCGAAACGAAATGTCGGACTGGCGGGCAGCCGGCTTCGTCGCCGGCGCGAGGCCGACGGGAATGCTGACGAGACCAAAGGTGACGGAGCCGTTCCAGGTTGTGCGCATCTGCAGGGAGAAATCCTATCGAGGACGGGTCGAATTCGCCTTCGCCGGTCGGGTTCCTGCGGCTAGATTCCACCCGTGGCCCGTGCCCGGACGATCGCGAATCTGTGGCGGGACGCGGTCTCGGCCGCGCATCCCGACCCTGCCTACCTGCACGAGGTCGATGGGGAGTGGCGCGAGGTCACCTGGGCCGAGGCGGCACAGGCGGTCGACGAGATTGCGAACGGGCTCCTCGCGCTCGGCGTGCAGAAAGGCGATGCGTTCGGTCTGCTCGCCCGCACGAACCTCGAGTGGTCGCTCTTCGACTTCGCGCTCGCGCTCGTCGGCGCGGTCGGGGCGCCCATCTACGCCAACAGCTCGGCGCGCGACACGCACTACGTCCTCGAGCACTCCGAGGCGGTGGGCGTGCTCGTCGAGGACGAGGACCAGCGCGCGAAGGTCGCAGGCTCGGGCGCCCGTCACGTCATCTCGTTCTCGGAGCTCGGCGCTCTGCGCGAGCGCGGCCGCGCATACGCAGCGGAGCATCCGACGGCGCTCGACGAGCGCGCCGACTCGATCGACGAAGACGACCTCTTCACGTTCATCTACACGTCNNGGGACGACGGGGCCGCCGAAGGCCTGCATGATCCGGCACCGCAACTACTACGCGATGGTGCAGAAGGGCGACGAGCTGGAGGACCGGCTGACGGAGCCTGGCGACGTGATGCTGCTCTACCTGCCGCTCGCGCACAACTACGGTCGCCTGCTCCATCTCACCTCTGCCTACATCGGCTTCACGATCGCCTTCCTGCCGGATCCGCTGCGCTCGGCCACGGAACTGCCGCGCGTGCGCCCGCAGCTCTTCCCGAGCGTGCCGCGCGTCTACGAGAAGATCCACACAGCGGTGGTCGCGGAGTTCCACGACCAGACGGGAGCGAAGAAGGCGGTCGTCGACTGGGCCCTGCGCGTCGGCTTCCGCGTCTCCAAGCTGCGCCAGGCGAAGCAGCCCATCCCGGCGGGCCTCGCCTTGCAGCACCGGATCGCCGACAAGCTCGTCTACTCGAGGGTGAAGGCGCGACTCGGTGGCCGGCTGCGCGTCGCGAACGCGGGCGGCGCACCCCTCTCGCGCGAGATCGCCGAGTTCTTCTACGCGATCGACATCCTCATCCTCGAGGGCTACGGCCTCTCCGAGATCACAACCGCTGCGACGGTGAACCGCAGGAACGACTTCAAGTTCGGAACGGTCGGGAAGCCTTTGCCGGGAGTCGAGCTTGCGTTTGCCGAAGACGGCGAGATCCTCATCCGCTCGAACACCGTCTTCGCCGGTTACTACCGCGACAGCGAAGCGACGAAGGCCACGCTCGACGACGAGGGCTTCGTGCACACCGGCGACGTCGGTCACCTGGACGAGGACGGGTTCCTCGTCATCACCGACCGCAAGAAGGACATCATCGTCACAGCCGGCGGCAAGAACGTCGCACCGCAGAACCTCGAGAACGAGCTCAAGGCGCACAGGGTGATCTCGCAGGTGCTCGTCGTCGGCGACCGCAAGCCGTACATCGCTGCGCTGATCACCGTCGATCCCGAGTCGACGCGCGGCCTGAACGACACCGACCTGCACGAGGCCGTGCAAGGCGCGGTCGACTCCGTCAACGCCGAGCGGTCGCGCTACGAGCAGATCAAGCGCTTCACGGTGCTGCCGCGCGAGTTCACCCTCGAAGAGGACGAGATGACACCGACGCTGAAGCTACGGCGCAAGGTGATCCTCGACCACTTCGCCCGCGAGTTCGCCGGGCTGTACGACTAGTCGCAACCTGGTTGCCGGCGCAGCCGGAACCAGGTTGCCGTCTGACGCGGTTCGAGCTGCATCAGACATGAACCTGGTTTCGCC